>CAYXPB010000094.1:0-14561 GCA_964466645.1 uncultured Acetivibrio sp.
CCATGCCTATAAATTCACACATTATTCCAAGAATGAAGATTTGCAACGTACAGATTCAAACAAACTAACTTTAATTGATAAAGTCAAAATCCTAGTATTTGGAGTGGACAACCCAAGACCTAAAAACTTACAAAGTCCAGAGCAACCATTTGAAACAATCTATTTAAAAAGTAACAAGCAAATTGAGTGTTGGAGAATAGTTGCTAATGAGTCAAAAGGTAATGTAGTTTTGTTTCACGGTTTTACAGATGAGAAATCTTCAATGCTTGGAAGGGCGAATGAATTCATAGAATTAGGATATTCTGTGCTACTAGTGGATTTTATGGGTTCTGGAGGCTCTGAAGGAAATCAAACAACTATAGGGTATTATGAGGCAGAAGAAGTTAAAACTTGTTATGAATATTTAGTACAAAATAATGAAAAGAATATTTATCTTTATGGCACCTCAATGGGAGCTGCAGCAATACTTAAATCAATAAAAGACTTCGATTTAAAGCCTGCAGGTATCATTCTCGAGTGTCCATTTGGGACAATGTATAAGACAGTTGCTAATCGTTTTACCAACATGGGCGTTCCTCAAATTCCTTTTGTGCCGTTATTAGTTTTTTGGGGAGGCTTGGTAAATGGATTTTGGGGATTTTCACATAATCCAGTAGATTATGCTAGTTATGTAAGCTGCCCTACATTGCTTTTCTATGGAGAAAAGGATTCAAAAGTGACACAAGAGGAGATCACCGAGATTTTTGAAAATTTAAATGGGAAAAAATTATTAAAACAATATGAATGTGTTGGTCATGACGATATTTACTCAAATAACAGCGAACAATGGACAAGAGATATTATTGATTTTATGTTCTTGTGTCAAAAGGAGAAAATGGGGGAATAGTTCTAATGAAATACAAAGCATTTCTTGGAGAAATTGGTCATATTATTTATGAGTTTTCAACTACTGTGAACTTAAGTAAAAGGGGATAGCAAAGGTTAAATACTACGTGTTACACATCTTGTGTAATATAGTGGAATTGCTTAAATATCAAAGCTTTATAAAACAACTAGAGGAGATAAATATGAAGCGTATATTGACCGTGATATTAGTGTTATTTATTGTTTACCACGTCATGTTCAGATAATAGAGAAACTGTAGGAGGTAAACTCAATACGGAAAAAGAAGCGCAGAAAACCGCACAAAATAAGATTAATCAAGAAGGGATTAAGGATTCAGAGCTGGATAAACTAGTGAAAAACTTTGTTTTTCCGTTAATGTCCACTGACAATTTAAACTTTGATGAAGATTTTAAAGGATTACCTACAGATCTTATAAATCAACTAAAAAAAGCGGTATATAAAGGTGATTCAGATTTGTTAATACATGAGTTAAATGATGAAAGCCTAATGATAACGGCTTTAGTCAAAATAAGTATATAGTTCATTATTTGAAATAGCGTCAAATCTTTAAGAAATTTAATTTTTATCTTTCCAAAATAACGAAAATGGGGTATTATATACATATTGTTGATAGGAAAACAGGTGAGAGGCCTGTACAGTACCCGCTGCTGTAAGGGGAAGTAATATTTTATAGTAACAGACACTTGTTACTGGCCACTGTATTTATACGGGAAGGTTAAATATTACGTGTTACACTCTTTGTGTAATAGATACCAAAGTCAGAAAGCCTGCTTCAATACTAGGAATATAATTTGGTTACGGGATATGACCAGAATATTTCAATATTCACAGTATAAGTGTGCCCATTTGTGAATTTAAAACGTGAATAATGAATTATTTATCAATCCCATCAAATCTAACACTTTTGATGCCATTTAATGGTGTAATCACAAATATTTCTAGTTGATATTCTCTACATAGTTTTATCATATACATTTACTATTGAATGCACAGTTCCAGATGTAAATTCTTTTGTGCTTTCAGTATAAATAAATTGTTTTTTGGAGGAGTAGAATGAAGAAAAAGGTTGAAAAAAGAGCTTTATTATTATCAATAATAGTATCAATATTATTGGGAATTCCGGCACTGAATGTGTATGGTATGCACATTATGGAAGGATTTTTGCCTCCGGTTTGGTGTATAAGCTGGGGCGTGTTATGTATTCCGTTTTTGGTTAAGGGGTATTTTTCAATTAAGAACAAAATCCGTGAATCTTCAAGAAAGGTTCTTTTACTTGCGATGTGTGGTGCCTTTGCCTTCATACTGTCGGCATTAAAGCTTCCATCCATTACTGGTAGCTGCTCCCATCCAACCGGAGTTGGTCTTGGTGCAATTATTTTTGGTCCCTCTGCCATGTCTGTTATTGGTTCTATAGTATTAATCTTTCAAGCTGTTCTGCTAAATCATGGTGGGATTACAACTTTAGGTGCAAACATATTTTCAATGGCGATAGCAGGACCTTTTGCTGCTTATGGGACTTTTATCCTGCTAAAGAAATTTGGAGTAAATAAAAGTATTACGGTTTTTACAGCAGCATTTATTGGTAACATTTTAACCTATGTGGTAACATCGTTTCAACTATCTTTCGCCTTTCCGGATACTGAGAGTGGTATATTGGTATCCCTTATTAAGTTTCTTGGTGTTTTTGCTGTTACTCAAATCCCTCTTGCAATTTCAGAAGGGTTGTTGACTGTGATTGTATATGAAGGAATAAATAAATATAGTACTAATGAATTAGGTGATTCCAAAAAAACGACTGGTCAATCGCCATTTTAAAAAATATGATTTACATTTTTTGATCTGCAAAATAATGTTGTTCTGATTGGAAGCCTAAAAGCTTCTATAATGGGCTTTGTGACTAAAATGTTGTATAGATTACTTTTTTAAAGGAACTAAGGGAGGATAAGCATGAAATTGTGGAAAAAGAATTTGATTATGTTGTTTATTGTAATTATATTGGTGGTCAGTCCTCTGGTAATATTAAAAAATGCCGAATTTTCCGGAGCAGACGGGCAAGCGGTAGACGTCATTAAGGAGATAGACAAAGAATATAAGCCGTGGATAAAGCCGTTGTTTGAACCGGCAAGTGGGGAGATAGAGTCTTTACTTTTTGCATTACAGGCAGCTATTGGTGCAGGGATACTGGGCTTTGGATTTGGAAGGCTATCGGCAAAAAAGAAAATTGGAAATGAAACTAAATGATTGGAATAGACAGGTGTGCTTATAGTTCTAATATTTCCAATATAAGAGCAGAGATTAAGCTTAGGTACGCAATGTTTCCTCTTTTGATATGTTTGCTCTACAGTTCAAATGCCGTAAGTATACTAACCATCGCTGCAATGTCCATATCATCGGTTTTATTAGGGGGCTTTCAATTAAAAACATATCTGAAGCAATGTCTGGTCCCTGTAACATTCTTATTAACGGGTGTTGTTGCAGTGATTTTTGGGCAGGTAGATGGCGGTGATTTAGGAGTGCTGTTTTCCTTTGAGTTATTTGGGGGGAGTTATGGAATTAGTACAGCATTGTTATATAGGGGCTTGACGCTTTTTTTAAAAGCCTTTGCAGGTGTAACATGCCTTTGTTTTTTTTCACTAAACACTCCTGTTAATTCGTTTTTGACCTATTTGAAAAAGTTAAGGTTTTCAAAGCTCCTTATTGAACTGATGGAGTTGATGTATCGCTTTATTTTTGTTATTGGTGAAGAGGCAAAAAAAATATATATTGCTCAAAATTCACGCCTTGGCTATAAAAATTTCACCACAAGCATCAGGTCGTGCGGTGAACTTGTAACGTCGGTATTTTTAAAAGCACTTATAAGGGTTGAGCGTGTAAATACTTCATTGGAAGCAAGAGGATTTAGCGGTGATTTTGACTATATAATCGAAGAAGAGAATGGTAGTCAACTGCTGGATTTCTTCACTTTATCACTAAGTGTTTTATTAATTACCCTTGGTACTTTTGAAAGGTTGATATTATGAATTGCATAGAAATAATGGATTTATGTTTTACCTATGAAGATGGCCAAAAGGCCCTAAATAATATATGCATGGCGTTTAAAAAAGGGAAAACTACAGCGGTTTTAGGAGGTAACGGTGCCGGAAAATCCACACTGTTCTTAAACTTAAATGGTGTGCTAAAACCTGAAAGCGGAAAAGTGTTTATTGAAGGAAAGCAGGTAAAATTCAATAAGAAAGAGCTTTTAGAAGTAAGAAAGAAAATTGGAATAGTGTTTCAAGATCCTGAAAATCAACTTTTCTCCGCAAGCGTAAAGAAGGATATATCCTTTGGTTTAATGAATCAAGGGCTTTGTAGTGAAGAAATAAAGAAAAGAATGGAGTTTGTAATTAATAAGACAGGAATTGAAAGTATCGTCAATAAGCCCACTCATTCTCTAAGCTATGGACAGAAGAAAAGGGTAGCTATAGCAGGGGTATTGGCAATGAAACCATCGGTAATAATTCTTGATGAGCCCACTGCAGGACTTGATCCTAGTGGTGTAAGTGAGATATTAAGTTTGATGAATGAAATTAAAGAAACTATGGGAATAACAATTATTATTTCCACCCATGATATTGATTTGGTACCTTTATACTGTGATGACGTTTTTGTAATGGATAGAGGTTCTATTGTATTTGAAGGAACACCGGAGGAGCTTTTTTTAAAACCGGAATTATTAAGAGAGCATAGTTTGCGACTTCCTAGGATAGCTCATTTAATGAGTATTTTATATAATAAAGACCATATTAATGTCAATAAAAATGCAGCGACAATTTCGCAGGCTAGAAAAAGTATAAAAGAACTGTTTGAATTTGGTGAAAACAATGGATAAATATATTGTGAAATCCGGCAAAAAACTAAGACTCGGTATTACAACCGGAACTTGTGCTGCAGCAGCGACAAAAGCTTGTGCACTTATGCTGTTAAACAAAAAAATAATAAGTGAAGTCAAATTGCGCCTCCCAAAGGGAGAGGAAATAACAATAGAAATCAAAGATGTTTCTATAGTTGACGGCACTGTATGTTGTTGTACAATTAAGGATGCTGGCGATGATCCTGATGTAACGAATGGGATTAGGATATATTCTAAAGTTAGAAGGATTAAAAAAGGGGTAATTATTGAAGGTGGTATTGGTGTTGGAATAGTAACAAAGCCGGGGTTGCCCTGTAAGGTGGGAGAAGCTGCAATAAACCCTGTACCGAGGCGAATGATTATTGAAGCACTTCAAAACGTCTCTGAGCAATTTGGTTATAAAGGTGGCTTTGAAGTAGAGATATTTGTCCCGGAAGGAGAAAAAACTGCAAAGAAAACCTTTAATGCACGGCTTGGCATACATGGGGGGATTTCTATTTTAGGAACAACAGGCATTGTGGAACCCATGAGTGAAGCTGCCCTAATAGATACAATCAAACTGGAAATAGACTCAAAGAAAGTAAATGAAGAGAAAATTTTGCTTTTGTCTCCGGGGAACTACGGCCTAGATTTTATGAAAGATTTTTTAGGTTTAGATATCAACAGAGCAGTGAAGATTTCAAATTTTGTTGGTGAAGCCCTTGATTATGCTGTATATAAAGGCTTTGACAAAATACTTTTGATAGGGCATATCGGAAAATTGGTTAAAATAGCTGCAGGTGTTATGAATACCCACTCAAAAGTAGCCGATTGCAGAAACGAGATATTTGCTGCCCATTGTGCTTTATCGGGTGCTAAAATGGGACTAATTGAAAATATCATGAACGCTATAAACACTGACGAAATACATAAGCTAATGTTTGATGATAAATTAAGTAATGTAGTATATGAGAGTATACGAAAAAAAATAGTATTCAATATTAATTATAGGTTGATGAACAAGGCAGAGGTTGAGTTTATAATATTTTCAAATGAAAACGGTATTTTAATGAAAACAGAAGGTGCTGATGACTTTATAGCACAGCTAAAGGAGTGAAAGGCTTGAAAGGAACATTATTTGGAGTAGGTGTCGGGCCTGGAGATAAGAAGCTTTTGACATTACTTGCAGTGGAAACTCTTAAAAACGCAGGCAAAATTATAGTCCCAGATACAGGAGGAGAAAATATATCACTTAATGTAGTTAAGGAATTTATTGAGGATAAAGAAAAAATCTTTTGTAAAATGCCTATGACAAGGGATGAAAAACTATTAAGGGAAAGTCATGAGCTATGCGCTGATATAATATGCAAGGAATTGGATAACGGCCTTGATATGGCATTTATTACATTAGGTGATCCGACTATTTATTCTACTTATATGTATGTTCACAGGTTGGTGCTGGAGAGGGGCTATAATGCGCAAATAATTAACGGTGTACCGTCCTTTTGTGCCGCCGCAGCTAGGCTTAATATATCCTTATGTGATAGTGGTCAAACCCTTCATATTATTCCGGCCTCCTATGAGGGAATGGATGAGTATCTTAAAATAAAAGGAAATAAAGTATTGATGAAAAGTGGAAAGAGTATCCTAAAGGTAAAAGAAAAGCTTGAAGAGTTTGATCTTCTTAATAAAGCAAAAATGGTAGAGTGTTGCTTTATGGAAAACGAAAAAATATTTGAGAGCTTAAGTGAAGTTGAAAGGGAGAGCAGTTATTTTTCAACAATAATTGTGAAGGGTGAATGATATGGTGTATTTTATTGGAGCGGGTCCCGGGGCAGTTGATTTAATTACCGTAAGAGGCTGCGAACTGTTAAAAAAAGCCGATGTAGTCATTTATGCAGGTTCTTTGGTTAACCCGGAGCTTTTAAATTATACAAAGGAAAGCTGCAAGATATATAATAGTGCGTCGATGACTCTAGAAGAAGTTATAGAGGTTTTTGTCAAGGAGGACGCAGAGGATAAAATAATGGTGAGGCTTCATACGGGAGACCCTAGTATATATGGGGCAATAAAAGAACAGATGGATTTACTGGACAAGCATAATATTTCCTATAGTGTTGTGCCGGGGGTTAGTTCATTTTGCGGGGCTGCTGCTTCCTTAAAGGCGGAATTTACTTTGCCCAATGTAAGCCAAAGCGTTATATTATCGAGAATGGAAGGAAGAACTCCTGTGCCAGAAAAGGAACAAATAGTAAAGCTTGCTTCCCACAAGACTTCCATGGTACTTTTTCTTACCTCTTCACTAATTGATAAACTGACTGATGAGTTGATAGAGGGAGGATATACAAAGGACACTCCAGCAGCAATAGTGTATAAAGCAACCTGGCCTGATGAAAAGATCATAAGGACAACGGTGGGAAACTTATATAAGAGTGCTCAGGAAAATAATATAACTAAAACCGCTCTGATTTTTATAGGTGACTTTTTATCCAGTGACTATGAAAGATCAAAGCTTTATGATAGACACTTTACGCACCAATTCAGAAAGGCAGTAGAAACATGATAATTTATTCAATTGCTTTTACTGAAAGAGGTGCGGCTTTATGTGCCAAGCTTACAAAAGAGTTGAATTCTTTAGGCTTTGATGCGATAGGTTTTTCAAAATATGAGAAAGAAGGACTAACCCTATTTACCGGAAGTCTGAAAGAATTTTGCGAAAACGCCTTTAAAAAGTCCAATGCAATTATTTTTATAGGTGCGGTTGGAATTGCAGTGAGGGGAATAGCACCCTATATAAAGACAAAGGGCAAAGATCCCGGAGTTATTGTGATTGATGAATTTGGTGAATATGTCATTCCCATTTTATCCGGTCATATCGGAAAGGCAAATGAACTATCAGTTAAAGTTTCCGATGTATTAAAAGCTAAACCCATAATAACCACATCAACCGATTTAAACGGTAAATTCTCCGTTGATGTGTGGGCTGGCAAAAACAATTTGTATATAGAAAACATAGAAAATATTAAATATGTATCAGCTAGCGTTTTAAAGGAAGAACAGGTGGGTTTTAAGTGTGATTATGAGCTTATTGGCGAACTTCCTGAGTTTTTAACCCTTAATGCTGCACAAGTGGGTATACATATTTTAAAAGGAGAAACCAGGCACTTGTTTTCTAAAACCTTGATTCTAAGACCAAAGGAATACTTTATCGGAATAGGGTGTAAGAAAGACACAAGGAAAGAATCTTTAGAAGAGTTTGTATCAGATACATTAAATCAACATGAAATTCCAGGCTATTTGGTAAATGCTGTTGCCACAATTAATGTTAAAGAGAAGGAAGAGGCAATTAATGAATTTTGTAAAAAGCATTCCTATAGCTTAAAAATATATACAAGTGACCAATTGTCTAAAGCAGAGGGGGATTTCAGCTCTTCTGATTTCGTCAAAAGCATAGTGGGTGTGGACAATGTATGCGAGAGAGCTGCAGTGATAGCTAGCGGAAACGGCAATTTAATAGTACGTAAAAAGTCTAAAGACGGAATGACGGTTGCAATTGCAATGGGTGAGTGGAGGTGCCGGTTTTGAATATAATAATGGCGGGAATTGATTATCATAATGCTGAACTTGATTGCCGTGAAAAGTTCAGTTTCACTAAAAGTAAAGTTAGAGGGATAGTAAGAAATATATATAAAAATAACGGCTTAGGAGTAGTTTTGCTATGCACTTGCAACAGGACTGAAATATATTTATCTTATAACAATAAGGACAAAGACATTGATCCGGTTACACTTTTGTGTGAATATGCAGCAGTTAATGCCGATACATATAGACAGTTTTTTTCCCTTAAAGAAAACAGGGAAGTAGTAAAACACTTGATGGAAGTGGCGTCCGGCCTGCAATCAATGATATATGGCGAAGACCAGATCATTTCACAGGTAAAAGACGCTGTTAAGGTTTCTAATGAAGAAGAAGTGAGTAATCCAATACTAAATACATTATTCAGGTATGCAATAACCTGTGCAAAAAAGGTTAAAGCCAGTGTTTCTTTACGAACAGTCTGCCCGTCGGTTGCAAACAAAGCTGTAGAACTGTTAGAAGACAGCATTAAAGAAAAGTCTCAGTTTAGCGTTCTTGTAATTGGCAATGGCGAGGTTGGAAGAAGTGTCTGTAACCAATTGATACTATCTAAATGTAAGGTCTATATGACCTTAAGAAGCTGTAACCATGGAGAAACTATTGTGCCCTGTGGCTGTATACCGGTTGATTACAATTTGCGTCAAGAATATTTTGGACAGGTTGACGCCGTAATTAGTGCCACTTTAAGTCCACATCATACAATAAGCTATCAGATGTTAGCAGAATGCGTGAATAAGCCTAAATACCTTATTGATTTGGCAGTTCCAAGGGACATTGATCCTGCTACAGCTACCATCGAAGGAATACAGTATTACAACATTGATACCCTTGGAAAATGTGCCTTGAAGGATAATAGTAAAGAAATTGAAATTGTAAACAGCATTATTGAGGAGCAAATGGAGAAATGTTATGAATGGTTTGTTATACATAAATACGCCGAAGATATAACATGTGTTAAAGATTTAACTATTAAAAAAGTGACGGAAAACATGCAAAAAGACTTAACTGAAGAACAAAAGATAGAAAAAGCCATATCCAAAACCATTGATTATATTATGTACTCCATAAAGGATGATATATCAAAGGAAATGTTTTTAAAGATAAAAGAAGGAATTGAGGCAAAGAGATAATATGATTTATATAATAGGTTTAGGACCAGGAGAACAAAGCCAAATTACTCAAAAAGCAATAACTGCTCTAAAAGCCTGCGATGTTATTGCCGGATACAATGTCTATATAAATTTGATTAAGGATATTATAGAGGGCAAAGAAATAATAAAGACACCTATGAAGCAAGAGGTGGAACGTTGCAAATTAGCTGCAAGGGCTGCCTCAGAGGGTAAAAACGTTGCAATGGTATCAAGTGGTGATGCCGGTATTTACGGTATGGCAGGACTCATGTATGAGGTTTGCTTTGAACTCAATATAGATGTAGATATTGAAGTCATTGCAGGAATTACTGCGGCAAGTTCTGCAGCTGCTGTATTAGGAGCACCATTAACCCACGATTTTGCAACAATTTCTCTTAGTAATTTGCTTACAACCTGGGAGGATATTGAAAAGAGATTGGACTTAGCGTCAAAGGCAGGCTTTGTGATTGCGATTTATAACCCTGTGAGTAAAAAAAGAGCGGATTTTTTAACAAGAGCTTGTGAAATACTTTTAAAAAACCTGGACGAAAATACTATGTGTGGCTATGTTAGGAATATCGGAAGAGAAGGTCAGGAACATAGGATATTAAGTTTAAAAGAGCTGAAGGCTTGTGAAGTAGACATGTTCACAACGGTAATTGTTGGCAATAAAAACACAAAATCAATATTGAATAAATTAGTTACACCAAGAGGCTACAAAAATGTAGGTGAATAAGATAAGGTGATTGCAAAAAAACAACTGTTCAATTGCCGTTTTAAAAATTTGATTTACATTTTTTGCTCTGCAAAATATTGTTCTTCTGTTTGAAAGCTTCAAAGCTTTCATGATGGGCTTTGCGACCTTAAAATTGTACAGATTATTTTTTGAAATGGCTTAATTTTAAAAAGACTTTACAATTTCCCTTTTTATAAATTTGATAGAAATTTTGCCTAATAGGATGTGATGTTATGAAGAAAGTAATTGTTTTTGCAGGAACCAACGAAGGACGTAAAATTTGTGAATTTTTAGCAGCCAATAAAATAGCAGTTACTGCCTGCGTAGCTACTGAATATGGTTCCTTAGTCATGCCGGCATCGGAATATATAAAGGTTTTAGAAGGCAGACTTTCAATAGCAGAAATGCAGCAAGTAATTCAAGCTTTTGATATTGTTATAGATGCAACACATCCCTATGCAAAACTTGTTTCAGAAAATATAAAACTTGCAATTGAGAACCTGAAAAAAGAATATATCAGGATTATCCGGCCCGAGATCAATTATGAAAATGTTATAAAGGTGGCTGATATTAATGAAGCTTGTGAATATTTAAATAAGACCGAGGGAAATGTTTTGATTACGACAGGCAGTAAGGAATTAGAGCCGTACAAATCGGTTAGTAGGTATCAAGAACGTCTCTTTTTCAGGTTTTTACCTACAATAGAGGCTTTAAATGAGTGCAAGAGGCTAGAAATTAAGCCTTCAAATATAATCTGCATGCAAGGGCCTTTTGGCGTAGACATAAATAAAGCCATGCTAAAGCAAATTGATGGAAGATATTTAGTTACAAAGGAGGCAGGTCAATCGGGAGGATTTTTGGAAAAGCTGGAGGCAGTAAAGCAACAAGACGTAAAAGTTATTCTGATTGGCAGGCCATTAAAAGAAGAAGGTCTGGATATCGAGAGGGCATGTTTAAAGCTCAAGGAAATGTTTGATATTAGTGAAGAACGCTTCTCTCATTTCCCGCTTTTTATAGATATAAGGTGCAAAAAGGTTGTTGTTATTGGTGGTGGAAAAGTTGCTTCAAGGCGCGTTGAAACACTTGTAAGGTTTGGAGCTAAAGTGACAGTAATTGCCCCACAAATAAGTAACCAACTAAGTATGCTCTATGAGCAAGACAAGATAAGTATCATTAAAAGGGAATATCAAAGAAGTGATATTGATAAAGCATATATGGTAATTATTGCAACTAATAGTAAAGCTGTTAATGAGATTGTAGCGAAAGATGCAAAAGGATTAAACATTCTTACCAATACAGCAGATAGCAAAGAAAACTGTGATTTTTTCTTTCCCGCCGTATTTTCCGATGAGCATATAGTTGGTGGGATTGTTTCAAATAGTGGCAGTAACCATAAGCTTGTAAAAGAAAAGGCAGCAGGCATAAGAGCGTTTTTGAAAAAGGGGATATAAAGGCATGAAAATAATACGAGTGGGCAGCAGGGACAGTAAATTGGCAATCATCCAGACAAAACTTGTTATGGATGCAATAGAAAGATTTGATAAAAATATAAAAACCGAGCTTATAACCATGAAAACCACAGGGGATATTATATTAGACAAAAGTCTTGACAAGATAGGCGGCAAGGGGCTTTTTGTAAAAGAACTGGACGAGGCTCTGCTAAATAATATGGTTGACATCACGGTACATAGCTATAAGGATATGCCCATGGAGATAAATGCTGATCTTCCCATAGCAGCAGTATCAGAAAGAGAAGATGCACGGGACGTTCTTATATTGCCAAAAACTAAAATAGATGAGACAAAGCCCATAGGTTGCTCAAGCAAAAGAAGAGTTCTTCAATTATCCCAATTAGGATATGTTAATAATACTGCTCCAATCCGGGGGAATGTTATTTCAAGACTCAGGAAACTCGATGAAGGTCAGTATAGTGCTCTTGTTTTAGCGGCGGCGGGCATTAAAAGACTTGACCTTACGGAGCGTATTGATAAATTCTTTTCAACAGAAGAAATTATGCCTGCTGCGTGTCAAGGTATTATTGCAGTACAAGCCCGCAGAGGCGAGAATGTTGATTACTTAAGAGGTTTTCACTGTGAAAAGTCAAAGCAAATAGCTTATGCAGAGAGGGCTTTTGTAGCAGTTTTAGATGGAGGTTGCTCATCACCTGTAGCCGCCTATGCTCAAATTGAGCAAGGAAAACTGAGTTTAAACGGTTTATATGTGGATGAGGAAAATAGAATTATGCGAAAAGGCTATATGTCGGGAGAAACTGCAGACGCAAAAGAGATAGGCACAGCATTGGCATATAAGCTTAAAGGTGAGGTGTAGTGTATGGCAAAGGGATTTGTTGCATTGGTTGGGGCGGGGCCCGGAGAATTAGGGCTCTTAACTGTCAGAGGTAAAGAATATATTGAAAAAGCAGATGTGGTTGTGTATGACAGGCTGGTATCACAGGAAATACTGGACTTAATTCCGGAGGGTGCCAAAAAGATTGATGTAGGAAAAGATTCCGGTAATCATAAAGTACCCCAGGAGGATATAAATAATATTTTACTAAGGGAAGCACAAAAGGGCAATGTTGTGATAAGGCTAAAGGGTGGAGACCCCTTCTTATTTGGGAGAGGTGCAGAAGAATTGGAACTGCTGGTTGAAAATCATATACCTTTTGAAGTGGTACCCGGAATAACCTCTGCTATATCTGTTCCGTCCTATGCAGGAATTCCCGTTACTCATAGGGATTATTGCAGCAGTGTTCATATAATTACCGGGCATCAAAAGAAAAATGAAGACCTAAGAATTAATTATAAGGAACTTTCTCAAATGGAGGGTACTTTGGTGTTTTTAATGGGTGTGGCCTCTTTAAAAGAAATCATGCACGGTCTTATTGAGGCTAATATGGATAAAGCTACACCGGCAGCCATTATAGAGAATGGTACTTGTCCAAATCAGCGGGCAGTTATAGGGACAATTGAAAACCTTTATGAAATAGCCAGCACTAGCCAGATAAAATCACCTTCAATAATTGTAGTTGGGAAGGTATGTGAACTGGCGGGCAAATATGATTGGTTTACAAAGAGACCGCTTTTCGGGAAGAAAATCCTTGTAACAAGACCTAAAATTTCAGGGAACACTTTAAGTGTAAAGCTTAGAAATCTAGGTGCGGAGGTTTATGATTATCCCTGTATAGAAATACAGGAAATCCCTAACAATGACAACTTAAGAAATGAAATTGACCATATAAAAGAATACAGTTGGATGGTGTTTACAAGTAAGAACGGTGTTAACATATTTTTTGATTATTTATTAATTCAAAATAAGGATTTTCGGGTGCTTGGCAATATCAAAATTGCTGCAATCGGTTCCCAAACGGCACAGACTTTAAAGGAGCGGGGTATTATAGCAGATTTTATACCGGATATTTTTGATGGCGAGAACTTAGCTAAAGGACTTGCAGAAAGAATCGGCGCAAATGAAAAAGTCCTACTTGTGAGAGCTTTGATGGGAACAGAAGAAATTCCAAACACATTGAGTGAAAGAGGCATTATATATACAGATGTCCCCATTTACAACACCTTACTTAAAAGTGATAAGGCGTTGCACATAGAAAATTTAATTGAGCAAGATGAGATTTATTTGATAACTTTTACCAGTGCGTCAACGGTGGAAGGCTTTATAAATTCAATGCCAAAGGTTGATTTATCGAAGTTAATGGGTATTTGCATCGGTGACAAAACAGCTTTAAGGGCAAAGCACTATGGAATAAAGCATGTTATTTCTGACGAGGCAACAATTGATAGTATGGTTGCTAAAATTCTGGAGGTATGTAATGAGTGAAATAAGACCAAGAAGGCTAAGAGATAGCAAAGGGTTAAGGAATCTTACAAGAGAAACTAGAATTTCTGCAAGTTCCTTGATTTTACCAATATTCATAAAGGAAGGTAGCAATATAAAAGAAGGCATTAAATCCCTTGAAGGCCACTATTACTATAGCCCCGACCAGGTGCCTTATATAATTGAAGAGGCCCTAAACCATGGAGTAAGCTCTGTCCTGCTATTTGGAATTCCTAAAGAAAAGGATGCGGAAGGTAGTGGTGCATATGCAAAAGATGGTGTTGTGCAGCAAGGGATTAAAGAGATTAAAGCCCGCTTTCCCGAAATGCTGGTTATTACGGATGTGTGTTTGTGTGAATATACCGAAAACGGGCATTGTGGGATGGTTAGCGGCAATAAGGTTTTAAACGATGAGACGTTGCCCTATTTGGCTAAAACAGCCCTTTCTCAT
>CAYXPB010000094.1:14571-16847 GCA_964466645.1 uncultured Acetivibrio sp.
AGTGGGTGCAATACGGGAAGCCTTAGACCAAAATGGCTTTAGCGACAAAGCTATAATGTCCTATGCGGTCAAATATGCCTCCTCCTACTATGGTCCTTTTAGGGAGGTTGTAGGTTCAGCACCTGCCTTTGGTGACAGGAAAACCTACCAGATGGATTATCATAATGTGAGGGAAGCAGTAAAGGAAGCACTACTTGATGTAGAGGAGGGTGCAGATATATTAATGGTCAAACCTGCCTCCTCATACCTTGACATCATTAAAGAGATAAAAAACAATACCAAGATACCATTGGCGGCATATAGCGTAAGCGGCGAGTATGGAATGATTAAAGCAGCTGCAAAAGCAGGCTTGATAAATGAATATAGTGTAATGTGTGAAAGTGCAGTGGGTATTTACCGGGCTGGAGCAGATATATTGATAACTTATTATGCCAAGGAATTGTCCGATGCGATAAAGAAGGGAGACATAGGCTAAATGGAGCTTGAATTTTTATACGAGAGAGCAAAAAAGGTAATGCCAGGTGGTGTCAATAGTCCTGTAAGAGCCTTTAAAGCAGTTGGAACCAAGCCTTTGTTTATACAAAAAGCAAATGGCTCAAAAATATATGATACTGATAATAATGAATATTTGGATTATGTTTGTTCATGGGGGCCGATTATTTTAGGACACAATCATCCAAAAATTGTTGAGAGTATCACTGATATAATTAATAACGGACTAAGCTTTGGGGCACCCACTGAAAACGAAGTTTTGATGGCGGAATTAATCACCGGTATGGTTCCTGGTGTTGATATGGTAAGAATGGTCAACAGCGGGACAGAAGCCGTAATGAGTGCTATAAGATTGGCAAGGGGATATACGAAAAAAGATAAGATAATAAAATTTGAAGGCTGCTATCACGGGCATTGCGACAGCATGCTGGTAAAAGCAGGCTCAGGTGCTTTGACTTTTTCAGCTCCCGATAGTTTGGGTGTCACAGAGGGAACTGCTAAGGATACTTTGGTTGCTATATATAATGATGTAAGCAGTGTAGAAAAATTATTTGCCGAAAATAAAGACCAAATTGCAGGTGTAATTATTGAGCCTGTTGCGGCAAATATGGGAGTTGTTCCTCCCCAAGAAGATTTTTTGGCAAAGCTCAGGGAACTGTGTGATAACTATAATGCCCTTTTAATATTTGATGAGGTAATTACCGGGTTCAGGCTGTGTATTGGCGGAGCACAGCAGTTCTACAATGTAAAGGCTGATATAGTGACCTACGGAAAAATAATAGGCGGAGGAATGCCGGTTGGTGCCTATGGAGGTAGAAGAGAGATAATGGAGTACGTATCTCCTATAGGTAGTGTATATCAAGCAGGTACCCTTTCAGGAAATCCGGTGGCTATGGCTGCAGGGCTTGCGCAACTTAGACTTCTAAATGAAAACAGAGAAATATATAAAAAAATTGATGCTCAGGCAAAAAAATTGGAAGATGGTTTTAAAAGTATAGCTGAGGAACTTGAGTGTCCCCTTTGGGTCAACCGTGTCGGTTCTTTAGTGGGTGTGTTTTTCATAAAAGAAAAGGTGGACAATTTTGAAAAGGCAAAAACGAGTAATACCAAGCTTTATGCAATGTACTTCAACAATATGCTAAAGGAAAGTATTTATCTTGCACCATCCCAGTTTGAAGCGATGTTTGTAAGCTATTCTCATACAGAAGAAGATATTAATAGAACGTTGAATTGTGCAAAAAAAGCTTTAGTTAATCTAATATAGAGGAGTGTTTTTGATATGAAAGGAATTTTAATTTTAGCTCATGGAAGCAGGGAAAAAACAACGGAAAATACACTTGATGAAATAATTTCAATGCTTAAGGCAGAACTCAAGGAGTGTATTATAGAGATCGCATTTCTACAATTTAGCGAAGTAAACTTAAGTAAAGGGTTGGACAAGTTAGTCCATAAGGGTGTAGATGACATTAAGGTAATACCATACTTTTTATTTGATGGGGTTCACATCCGCGAAGATATTCCAAAGGAAATTGAGGAGTATCTAAAAGATAAATCCCATATAAAAATCAGTATAGGAAAAACTCTTGGTGCCGATAAGAGATTGGCTGAAATACTTGTAGATAGAGTTAAGGAAGTAGTATGAAAAAAGAAGTGTACATTATAGGTGCAGGTCCGGGTAATACCGGTGAACTTACACAAGAAGCCTTACGTTTTATAAAAACTTGTAAAGAGGTATATTCCTTTGAAAGAATTGCTAATCTCAACAGTATTATAAGGGCTGATAT
>CAYXPB010000095.1:0-16832 GCA_964466645.1 uncultured Acetivibrio sp.
GATAGTATAATTATAACATATCTGTGGATTTATGTTAACAAAAATGGTCGGTTTTTACACAGTCTGACGGTGGCCTTGCTGCTAACTTAGCCATTAACTGCCACCTGAATTTACAGCAACGTACCGGGCACTACTATGCTATCTTACGAGTGTGCCACAGGGGACCTACCTCCCTACAAAGCACGAATAAGGTGTGCTTTTAATTTTTTTTAATGTAAGCATTTTTTAGACGTATTTTAGCGCTAACATCTCTGTATCACATATAACGATAATGTCTCATAAACTGTTACAATATGTTACATGTTACATGTTCTATGTTATTTTTTCTTATATCCAAAAGCGCTATAGCAGACGACAATAATGGGAAAAATCCTTTTAATGCATGACAGTTTATTTGGTTAATCACATATCGAAATAGTCTGGCATATAAATTGCGTGTTTAACTATATTATGAATCACTAAAATGTTAGAGAGTAGGAGATATTATTATGCGGATTCTACCCAAAAAGGTGGAAGTTGTAGAGGTGGTATGCAGAGATGGTTTTCAGATTGAAAAAAAATTTATACCAACAATGCAAAAGATCGAGACTATCAACAAATTGTCTAGGTTAGGTTTTAAAAGATTGGAGATAACTTCATTTGTAAAAGATGTTCCCCAAATGAGTGATGCAAAGAGTGTGGTCAATAAAATTGATCGTATGCCTGGAGTAGTTTATGCAGCACTTGTGCCTAATTTGAAGGGCGCAGAATTCGCCATAGAATCGGGAATTGATGTTTTAGATGCTGTAATGACTGCCTCTGAAAGTTTAAATATGTCTAATTTCAAAATGAGTATCGTTAACTCAATTAGTACCATAAGTAAAATAATAGATTTATCTGCAAAGAACAATAAGAAGGTAATAGTTTATATAGGGGCTTCTTTCGGTTGCCCCTATGAAGGAAATATACCACAAGAAAAAGTGATAAATTTCGCGGAAAAATTTCTTGAATTAGGCGCTAGTGGTATTAGTTTTTCAGATACAACGGGAATGGCTAACCCATACCAGGTTTTTAATCTAGTTAGTGAATTTTTAAAAAGGAATCCAGATACATATATTAACCTTCATTTTCATAACACTAGGGGGATGGGAAACGCTAATATATTAGCTGCTTTACAGGCAGGAGCGACAAGTTTTGATGCTTCCTTAGGCGGTATGGGTGGTTGTCCTTATGCTGCAGGTGCAACGGGAAACGTAGCTACAGAAGATGTGGTATATATGTTAGAGGAAATGAATATATCGACGGGCATTGACTTAGACGGGTTGTTAGACGCCGCAAAATATTTGGAAAAAATTATTGGGAAAAAACTACCCGGGCATATCATACGAGCGGGTAAAAAAAGTGACTTGTGTCAACTTACCCATTGTTAATACGATTAATAATTCTATCCTATTTACCAACCTCTTTTATCTTTTAAATAGGGAATATATCCTGGTAAATATAGATCCCTAGAAATATTATTTAAAATGCAGAAATAACAGGAGGAAAAATCAATATGAGTAAAATCAAACCTTTAGAAGGGCTAAGAGTCGTAGAGTTAGGGGTTTTAATAGCGGGTCCTTTTTGTGGACACATATTGGCCGATTTTGGCGCTGAGGTCATTAAGGTTGAACTCCCAGGACAAGGTGATCCTTTGAGGGTTTGGGGGCAGGAACACTCAGCAATTAAGGGGGATCGATCCTTATGGTGGTTAACCCAAGCTCGAAATAAAAAAAGCATAACTTTAAACTTGAGAGATCCTAAAGGGCAGGAAATAGCAAAACAAATTATTGCACAATCAGATATATTACTAGAAAATTTTAGCCCCGGCAAATTAGAAGAGTGGAACTTAGGATACGAAGACATTAAAAAAATAAATCCTAATATAATTATGGTTCGTGTATCTGGATATGGCCAAACAGGTCCGTACCGCTCAAGAAGGGGATTTGGGGGAGGGGCTGAATGCATAGGAGGGTTACGTTATATAACTGGCTTTCCTGATCGTCCTCCAACCAGGGTTGGAATTTCCATAGGAGATTCTTTAGCAGGTATGTTTGGGGTTATAGGTACGCTAATGGCTATTTATTATAGGGATGTAAAGGCAGGCGAGGGGCAAATAGTTGATGTAGCCATTTACGAGTCTATTTTTAATCTAATGGAAGGAATGCTTTCTGAATATGATAAATTAGGCGTAATAAGAGAAAGGACCGGAACAATTTTACCCAAGGTAGCACCTTCGAATATTTATGAAACTAAAGACAATAAATATATCTATATTGGGGCAAATCATGATTCCCTGTTTGATAAGTTAACCAAGTTAATGGGACGGCCATCTTTAGCTAATGATTCGCGCTACGCCACACACAATGCCAGGGGGGAGCGACAAGGGGAATTAGACAAAATGATTACACAATGGACAAAACAGTTTACTGTAGACGAATTAAAAATAATGCTGGAAAAAGCCGATATACCTTCATCACTTATATACAATATTGCTGATATTTATAGCGATCCTCATTACTTAAATCGAGAAATGATTAAAGAAATTGTGGATCCAGCCTGGGGAAAAGTTAAGGTTCCTGGAGTGGCTCCAAAATTAAGTAAAACTCCAGGGGATATCATGTGGCCTGGTCCGGAATTGGGGGAACATAATCAAGAAATTTATAAAGATTTCTTAGGGTTAAGCGATGAAGAGATTAAAGGACTTTACCGCAAACAAATAATATAAGTAATTAAGAATTACTGCCTAATAACCGTTTTTTAGAAGCTTTCGCAAATGCACTTGGGTTGTTTATGGGTAAGTGCAAAAGGAACCATTGGACATGAAAGAAAATACGGCAAACTGGTAGGAAAAAATGAGTTTAAGATGCCATAGTTATTTATAATAACTAAAAGTTATTAGAGGTGATTAATCGGGGCCGATTTCTAACTAATCTAAATTTAGTATTTTACCGCTTAATGTATTGTAATTTATTTTAGACTTCAGGTCGAAAAAAATTGCCCCTACCTAAATTACCTAAACATTCCCTCGACCCATTATTTTATATCTAGATTTTTCATTCATCAATTTTTTGATATATCGAAGGGCTACTATAATCAAGGAAATAATAATTTGGATCGGCGACCTATCCACAATTGGATTTTGAGAGGGGTGGTCTATACTAAAAAATAACGGAATGAAAACGAGATTTCTTTCAATACCCAATTATTTTTAGATGAAAGTAAGCGCCAAATACCCCATCTACAGGTAATTCTTTTTTTGAAACGAGTATAACTAAAGGGACTGCTGGTTAGAGAAGGAAAATATGTCGCTTACAGATGAAAGGAGATTTTGGCTAATGGATAAAAGTAAAATTATGTCATACTTACGTAATGTAGTTGGCGATGAGCATGTAACAGATGAAGAGAGCTCTGTACATGTTTATAATTATGATGTAGGGGGTCTTTCTACCCCCTCACAACCGGAAGGAAAAGCTGAAATAGTTGTATTGCCAAAAACAGTAGAACAGATACAAGAAATAGTTAAATTTGCAAATTCAAATAGGATACCATTAACACCATTTGTTTCTGGAGCAAATATGGGAGGTTTAGCAGTGCCTCTTAGAGGAGGCATTGTGGTTGATCTACATCGAATGAACCGAATTATTGAAATTAACGAAGAAATAAACTACGCAATAGTTGAGCCAGGTGTTTCTTTTGGGATGTTGGAACGGGAGTTAAGAAAACGTGATCTTTGGGTATCTATTCCCATGGCCCCTCCTGGCGCTTCTTCGGTGGTAGGCAATGTTTTACTTGCGGGGATAGGTCATCTTGCTGGAAGATATGGTTGCCAAGCCGAGTTGCTAAATGGTCTAGAAGCAGTGATTTCATCTGGAGAATTGATTAGAACCGGCTCATGCGCTATTTCAACTTATTGGCACAGTCGTTTCCCTATACCTGATTTGTCAAGCCTATTTATTGGTTGGCAAGGAAGTACGGGGATAGTGACTAAAATGAGTATCGCTTTGTTTAAAAGGCCCCCATTTCAGGATATTTACTCTTTTGGCTTTGATGATTATGATGAGGCAGTCAATGATTTTATGATTCCATGGCATCGACTTGAAATTGGTTATGATTGCACTGGAATGACATGGGGTCTTGGAGCTGTTTTGACCCAAAAACACCCATTACCGGAAAAACCAAAAGAAGAGCCTTTACTATATGTATATACTTACCTTGGTGGGTTTAGCCAAGAGGAACTAGATTTTAAGGTAAATCAGCTACATAGATTTGTTGAATCTCAGCGAAAGAAGGGAAAATATCATAGTTGCAGAGAATTTGAATTAAATCCCGAATTAAAAGACCTGCGTAGTAATATCCCGAATCCATATGCATCAAAGCAATACGACCATATAAGAGGTGGAGGTTCTTGGGTAGGTTCATTTACACCTTCTCATAACTGGCCACAGGCATTCCGGGAAACCGATCAAATAATGATAAAATATGGCGTGCCGACAGCTACTCGGGTATCTATCTTTAGGGGGAGTCACCATGGCATGTTTCGATGTGTTTTTCCCTATGATAGTGGAAATTTACAGGAATTAAAGCGCATGAAGGAAATGAGTTGCGAGCTTGTTAAGTGTATCGTTAAGCATGGCGGGCTTATATATAAAGCCCCTCATTGGGCTACAGATATTATGTTAGAAAAAGCCCATCCGGGTTATAAAAATATGCTTAAGTATGTCAAAAAGATGCTTGATCCGAATAATATCATGAATCCCGGAAGGTGGGGACTGTAAATGACTATTAAGATGCCAAAAAATATTAGCGCATATAAAGAAGATGTTTATCGCTGTGGATCTAGTTGTCTAAATTGTACGGTTTCCTTTCCAATGTTTCTTCCCCTTTGCCCTTCTTTGGAAAGGCATGGTTTCATGTCCTATTCCTGTAAAGGGAAAGCAGGTGTTTTAGAAGGTTACCTAGCGGGCAAGATTGAACTTTCCCCCGCGATAGCTAAAATTATGTATTCTTGTGCTTTATGTGGGGCTTGTAGGGAAAGTTGTTTTCTTGAATGGAGAGATTATAATCTTGAAGCCTTTATTGCTATGAGAGAAGAACTAGTAGAAAAGGGCATGATTCCGCCAAAAGTAAGAGATTATCTTGAAAGCACCTATTTGCATGGCAACCCTTACGGACTAAGCCGAGCAAATAGGGATAAATGGTCTGAACATCTGGACTTGCCACGTTATTCTGGCGAGGAATATCTCTATTATGTTGGTTCTGTAGGATCATACGATACGCGATCTCAAAAAGCTGCTAAAGCTTTGGCAGAGGTGTTTAAAAAAGCAGATATTTCCTTTGGTATACTTGGAGCCGAAGAAAATTGCGATGGTAATGAAGTAATTGGTCTTGGTGAAAGGGGTCTTTTTGAGGAGCTTGCGGAGGCTAATATTAAAAAGTTTAAAGAATTGGGAGTAACTAAGATCGTAACGCTATCTCCCCATGCATACAATGCATTCAAGAATTATTACCCTGCTTATAATGGGGAATTTCAAATATATCATTATACTCAACTAATTAGCATGCTCTTATCTAAACAAAAGCTCGTTTTATCCAAAGTTAAAGGACTTAAAATAACGTATCATGACCCATGTTATTTAGGCCGCCATAATAATGAATATGAGGCCCCTAGAATGATTTTAAAATCTTTAGGCTTCAAGTTACTTGAGATGGAACGAAATCGGGAAAATTCTTTTTGTTGTGGGGGGGGAGGTGGCAATTTCTATACCGATTTATTAGGCGGAGGAGAAAATAGCACAAATAGGATCCGAATAAAAGAAGCCTTGGAAACGGGAGCGGAAATTTTAGTTGTTTCCTGCCCGACCTGTCTTTCTATGTTAGAAGATGCCGTAAAAACAGCGAACCAGGAGGAAAATTTAAAGGTATTGGATATTTCAGAGATCCTTGCAGAACATTTGATGTAATCACAAGGAGTTGATTTATGCTTTGTTATGGTCTTAAGCTTTTTAGTATAATTAAAATTGGGGGTAATAAATATGTCTAAATTAAAATTTAAGGCGCTCCTTATGGTAATTGTGCTAGGTCTTGCTCTTTTATATGGATGTGCGCCACAGGAGACTACTGGTCCAGCAAATGACGAAAGTAAAGAAATTTTTCATTGGACTATGCAATCGGCTTTTCCATCATCAATTATTACACATAGAGCAGTTGAGAGATTTGTTAAAGAAGTAGAAATAGCAACAAGTGGCAGACTGGTTATTGATTTGCATGAAGCAGGTGCCATTGTACCTGCCTTTGAAGTGTTGGAGGCCGTTAGCTCTGGGAGCCTTGATGCTGGCGCAGGAGCTTCAACATACTGGATGGGTAAACAGCGTGTCCTATCGTTGTTTACTTCTGTTCCCGGAGCCTTTGAGCCAATGATGACCCTGACATGGTTGTTTCATCATGGTGGACTTGAACTATATCAAAAAGCCTATGACCAAATAAATTCAAATGTTGTAGTTTATCCTTACTTTATAACTCATCCGGAAATATTTTTGCATTCGCATGCACCAATTGTAAATAAGGAAGATTTCAGGGGTCTAAAGTTACGTGCCGCAGCAGATTTTGTTGACATCTTTGAAAAAATGGGCGCTTCTGTAACAATGTTACCTGGCACAGAAGTATACCCATCTTTAGAAAAAAAGGTGATTGATGCAGCGGAATATGGCACTCCTAATATTGACAGGGCATTAGCTTTTCATGAAATTACCGATTATGTCGAGGGTCCGGGCTTACATCAGCCAGCCGTACTTTTCGAAGTGCTAATAAATAAAGATTCCTGGAACAAACTACCAGATGACATTAAACAGATTGTTAAAATTGCTGCTCGTTCAACCTTGATTTGGTTCTGGACAGAAGACCTCTCGGGATCGATAGAAACGTTAGAGTTTTACGAGGATTATGGAAACACCTTGGTATCCGTTGATGAAGAGACCCAAAAGGAATTTATTGACTATGCATGGGAATACCTTGATGGGATGGCAAAGACTGATCCATTGTTTGATGAGGTGTGGTCCTCCATGAAAAAATTTTACTTTGACTTTGTCGAATACGAAGACTTTATGGTTCCAATAAGAAGTAAAGTCAGATAAGGATAAAAGCTGGTTTAAAGAAGTTGACAGTTTTCCGCATCAGGTCTTTGATAATATTATATCACTTGTGTTCATCTATAATTATCTGAAAGGACAGATGGCAAGTTTTTATTCTTTAGGGGGCTATATATGTTTTGCCTATCCATAACAATTTTGATGGCTAGGCTAAAAGTATAATAAAAAAATGATGATATCTAAACTTTATTAAGATTAACACTGCAAAATTTTTACTATATTATATGGCCCCTTAAAGCTTCTAATCTTTCAACTTTTAAAAAATAAAATGTCCTTAGGTTAATATACTAAAGTTTTGTAAAATCTGAAATCGTAATAGGACCTTATGTGTTAAAAATTAAAGATGCAGAAGTGTAAGAATGCGTACAGATAGGGTATCAAGAGTTTAAATTTAGATTTTTGGAGGGTGTATTTATGAAGTGCGCAATTAATATGATCGATATAATTACAGATATAATAAACAGCATTACCTCCTGGCTAAGCATACCGATGATTTTATTATTAGTTTACGAAGCCTTTCTAAGATATGTCTTAGGAAAACCAACTGTATGGAGTTATGATATTTCATATTTTTTATGCAGCCTTATGGTTGTAATGGGGTTAAGCTATACCCTCAAAGAAAAAGGCCATGTTTCCGTGGACATATTTTTTAGTTACCTGCCGGATCGCTGGAAGTCTGCGATAAATATAATTTGCTACATAGGCCTGTTTATTCCGTGTTGGTTATTACTGTTAATTCATATGGTTCCTTTCGTTATTCATTCTTGGGAAATTGGCGAGGTTACAACGAGTTCTTGGCGAGTTGCTTATTATCCATTTAAAACCTGGATCTGTCTTGGGGTGGCGCTCTTTATTTTCCAGGCAACTTCTGAAATCCTTAAAAACATTACAGAATTGAGGTGAAAAATATAAATGAGCGTTGAAACGATTACTTTTTTAATGCTTTTCTCTGTGTTAGTAGTAATGATCCTAAATTTTCCTATTGGTCTTGCTTTAGCTGGTGTCGCAACAATATTTGGCTTAATTTTTGTTGGACCAAGCGTTATAGATATATTTGTGCTAAGGCTAATAGGTACTTTTTCTGATTATACATTACTGGCTGTGCCTCTTTTTGTTTTTATGGGGATAATGATAGAAAAAACTGGAATAGGCTTAAGATTGTTTGATGCCACCCACGTGTTATTTGGAAAGGTGAGAGGCGGATTAGCTATTGCTACAGTAATAACTTGTACTATATTTGCTGCGGCAACTGGGATAGTTGGTGCATCTGTAGTAATGATGGGTGTTATCGCTTTGCCAGCTATGTTAAAATATAAATACGACCCTGGACTTGCTTCAGGTGCAATTTGCGCAGGCGGAACATTAGGCATTTTAATTCCCCCAAGCATAATGATACTTATTTATGGCCCTACAGCGGGAATATCTGTTGGAGTGCTTTTTTCGGCGGCTATTCTCCCTGGGATATTACTTTCAGTTTTATTTATAATTTATATAATTGTAAAATGTTACCTTAACCCGGAGGCAGGTCCTGCCCATACGGTAAACGTACCATATAGAGAAAAAATAGCGCATTTGGTTAAATCGATATTTCCTGTGGCGGGCCTTATTTTAGCAGTCTTAGGGACTATATTTTTTGGTCTGGCTTCCCCAACTGAGGCTGCGGCAATAGGTGCATTTTTCTCCGGCATTTTGGCTATAGCATATAAGAAACTGAATTTTAAAGTCCTAAAGGATGTAATTTACAATACACTCAAAACTACTTCGATGGTCTATGTTGTTTTAATTGGCGCAGGGTTTTTTACTGCTGTATTTATGCGATTAGGTGGGGCTAATACAGTTAGGGATCTTATACTTGGATTACCTTTTGGCGAATTAGGAACTTTGATCATAATGTTATTAACGGTAGTCGTTCTCGGTATGTTTGTTGATTGGATGGGTATTGTTATGATCATAGTGCCAATATTTACTCCAATTGCTGCAATATTTGGTTGGAACCCTATCTGGTTTGCTATGATGGTTATGATTGTTTTGCAAACATCTTTTTTAACACCTCCTTTTGCTGGCTCTATTTTTTACCTAAAGGGGGTATCTCCTCCTGACATAAAAAGTTTGCAAATTATTCGTGGCATAATACCATTCATTTTATTACAGGTGATAGGAACAATATTATGCTATATTTTCCCGGATATTATTTTAATTCTGCCAAGGTTATTTAAATTACTGTAGCGATATCCATAATTAACAAATTAACAAATCACTATATTTAGACGGGCTATTTTTTTTTAAAATTATGCTTTAATTAAAAGATATTTTGGGTTAGGGGGTTAATAAAATGGATGGAAAGCCAACAATAGTAACTGGAGTAATTGGTGCGGATATTCATGTGGTAGGCAATAAAATATTAAGCCATGCGCTGAAAGAATCAGGATTTACAGTAATTAATTTGGGTATTTTTGTATCAACTGAAGAGTTTATTAATGCAGCTATTGAAACTTCTGCCGTAGCAATATTAGTTTCGTCTCTTTATGGGCATGCAGAATTAGATTGCTGGGATTTTAAAGGTAAATGTAGGGAAGCAGGAATAAATAATGTCCTCCTTTATGTTGGTGGAAACCTGGTTGTTGGTGCACAAGACTGGGATGAGGTATATGTAAAATTTAAAAACATGGGGTTTGATAGGGTTGCTCCTCCAAGCACGATGCCAGAAGATGTTATTAGGTGGCTTCATGAAGACATTTTAATTACAAATTGTAATTGGCAGTAATATTAGGAGAAAATACATATGGAATATGCATTATTGATTGATTTTGGTAGTACATTTACAAAAATAACTTTTTTAGATTTGAAAAAAGAAAAAATAATAGTTACACGTAAAACACCTACTAAAATAGAATCAGATATTATGAATAGTCTCAATAATACATTGAGGGATTTAGATAAATCAATAGGGATAAAACATAAGTTAAAATATTCTTATAAACTAGCATGCAGTAGCGCTGCTGGAGGGTTGCGGTTAGTGGCTATTGGCCTTATACCCGAGCTTACAGTTGAGGCAGCCAAACGTGCTGCTTTAGGATCGGGAGCAAAGCTAATAGGTGCTTATGGATATGAACTCGATAAGCAGGAAATGCGAGAAATAGAATTTAATGAGCCAGATATAATATTATTGGTTGGCGGCACTGATGGCGGGGATAAAAAAACGATTATTCATAATGCTAATTTTTTGGCAAACTCTTCAATAACATCACCCATAATTGTAGCTGGGAATAAAAAAGCTATTCCAGAGATAAAGGACATACTGCTAATTAAAAACAAATATGCTAGATTTACGGAAAACGTTATGCCATTTATTAACACCCTTAATATTGAACCTGTTCGGAAAACAATAAGGGATGTTTTTATGGAAAATATAATTTACGAAAAAGGCTTAAAACAAGTAAAAGACACATTTATTGATGGTATCTTAATACCTACACCAGTTGCAGTTTTAAATGCGGTTACACTTTTAGCAGAAGGAACTGATAATGAAAACGGACTAGGCGAAATGGCTGTAGTAGATGTTGGGGGCGCTACAACTGATATTTACTCAGTAAGTAAAGGAACACCTTCTCAATCAGGTGTAGTTTATAAAGGCCTTCCAGAGCCTTATGCTAAACGCTCTGTGGAAGGCGATTTAGGAGTAAGACATAATGCTCATACGATATTAGAAGTTGTGAAGAAATGTAAATCTATTGAAGATAATGCGATATTTAAAAATGAAGAGGAAACAAAGAAACTCATAGAGAAACTAACGAATAACCCGGTGTTTATTTCCACAGAAGAGCCATGGATAACATTAGATTTCAGGTTAGCCTTAACAGCAGCCCAAATCGCAATGGATAGGCATGTTGGTCATATTGAAGAAATGTATACTCCCTTTGGCCCAAAATATGTCCAATTTGGTAAAGACCTGAGCCAGATAAAAATTATTGTTGGTACCGGCGGACCAATTGTGTATAGCCATAACCCAATAGGTATACTGTCCGGAGCTACATTTTCGAATAGAAACCCTTTTTTTCTAAAACCCATAAACCCTTCTTTTATAATAGATAATAACTATATTATGTATGCCATTGGGTTACTGGCAGAAGTTAATCCCGATAAAGCTATTCGTATTTTTAAAAAAACTTTGAATTTGTAAACCCTATTTCGGATAGGGCAAGTATCGTCTTGTAATATATAAAAAAGTTTCTTTGTAACAAATAGTTTTAATCATGACATATGATTCTGTTTTTGAATCCTAAAACAAAGTATAATGTGGTAAGTTTTAAACGATTAGCCTTCATAAAAAAGACGGGAGAAGATAAGTATGAGCCTTAAAAATATTAGGTGGTCTGAGGAAAAATTTTTAGAAGAACGTGAAAAAGTTTTAATATCTTGGAAAACAGGCCAAGATGTAGATTTGAATGAGGCTTTGCAATATCATCATACACGTCCAAAAGAAAAATATACTTCTTATCATCTAGCAAAAGCAAAAAAAGACAAAAGGACTTTGGTTGCATTTCGAGGTGGGGTTGCAACTGTTGATGGCCAAATAGAGTTGTTAAAATATTTGGAAGATCAAGGTGCGGACCTTCTTCCAGTAACTATTGACAGCTATACGCGTAATTTACAATTTGAAAAAGCTGAAAAAGGAATAGAGGAAAGTCTCAAAAAAGGACGTTCATTGTTAAATGGTTTTCCTGCTGTTAATTACGGTGTTTCAGGTTGCCGTCAAATCGATCGAAAGGTAAGCAAACCAATAACAACTAAACATGGTTCTGTAGATGGAAGACTTTTGGCGGAGATTACCTTTGCGGGTGGGTTTACAGATTTTAATGGTGGGGGGATTTGTTTTAATGTAGTTTATAGCAAAGATGTGAGTTTAGAAAAATCGTTACATGATTGGCAGTACATTGATAGATTAATAGGCTATTATGCCGATCGTGAAATTATGCTTCACAGAGAAGAATCAGGAGCATTGACCGGCACTCTTATGCCTCCATGTATATCTATCTCAGTAGGAATAATTGAAGCGCTTCTAGCTGCAGAACAAGGTGTTAAAAATATGTGCATAAGTTATGGCCAAGGGGGAAACTTGCTGCAAGATGTAGCAGCAATACGCTCGCTTACCAATCTTGGTGAAGAGTACTTAGGGAAATATGGTTATGATATGGTTTTGACTGCTAAATTTGATCAATGGATGGGGGCTTTTCCACAAGATGAATCACGAGCTTATGGAGTAATTTGTTTGGGAGCAGCAACCGCAGCGCTTGGTGGCGCTAGTCAAACTATTGTTAAATCGCCACATGAAGCCTTGGGGATTCCAACCAAAGAAGCAAATGCTGCTGGAATAAAAGCTACTCGTCAGGTTGTTAACATGCTGCATGGCCAATGTTACACAGATAGCGCAGCATTAAAATTTGAAATTGATATAATTCGCAGAGAGGTAACAAGTATTTTAGAAAAAGTAATGGATTTGGGTGATGGTGATATTGCTGTAGGGGTTGTAAGGGCCTTTAAGTGCGGTGTGCTTGACATTCCTTTTGCACCAAGTTTGAGGAATATGGGTTTAGCAATGCCTATAAGGGATAATGAAGGCTGTATAAGATTTTTTGATCATGGGAACTTGCCTTTTGATAAGGAATTAATAAATTTTCATAAGACCAAAGTAGCTAAACGTAAGGATCGGTTAGGTACCAAACCAAACTATGAATTGTTAATAAATGATATCTACTCAGTTAGCAACGGATCTTGCCTTTACTAGTATATGTTTTATCTACTAAAGTAGGCTTAAATTATTGTAGAATGTAAAGGCTAAGTGATTGTTACATTAATCTTTAAAAAATTGATAAGCCTGTAAGGATAAGCCTAGAATATTTTTATAAAAGGAGCCTATCATTTGGGTATTAATCTGGTTTTTTTTACCACACCTCAACTAACAAAAATAATTAATAAAATATTGAATCAGACAACGAAGTATGGAAAAATAACATTCATCGAGAGTGTGCTTGAAGATGCTGTTCTAAAAGCAAAACATATAGAACAGATGGGAGAAGTGGATGTTTTTATTACCGGCGGTGCTAATACCGAACTATTGCGTAAAGAAACAGATATACCAGTTATTGATATACATATTTCAGCATTTGATATTTTAAACGCGGCGATGTCTATAAAAAAATTTAGTAATGTAATAGCTTTAGTGGTTTTTAGAAGAAGTAATGAAGAAATAGAACGAATAGAAAATCTGATTAATGTTAGAATTGAACAGTTTGTATATAAAAATATATTAGAGTTAAAAAAATGTATCAAAATAATAAAGGATAAAAACATTAAGGCTGTAATTGGTACTACATTACCATGTGACATGGCTGATAAAAGCGGTCTATATACTCATTTAGTTTATTCAAGGGATGCAATATTTCAATCTGTGGAAAGGGCCTATGAGGTTGCAACTACTATCCAAAATAAAGTTGAAAGATCAGAACGCCTTAAAACAATTATTGATTATGCTTATTCAGGCATCATAGTTATTGATAAAAAAGGTTACATTAACACTTTTAACAAGGCTGCAGAAAATATAAGCGGAATTAGCTCACAAAATGTTACAGGTGAAAGTATTAAAAAGGTATTAGGTTCAGAATGTGTAGAAAATGCATTAAAAAGAGGGGTAATAGAAATTGCTTGCATAAAAGATATAGGTTCAACTCAGGCATTGGCATCTACAGTGCCAATTAAAAATAGGGGACAGATATTAGGTGCTGTCATTACTTTACAGGACATTGGAAGTATTCAAAAAGCAGAAATAGAAATACGAAAAAATTTGCACGCAAAAGGGCTAAGAGCGAGGTATACATTTGACAATATCGTGGGTAATAATGAAAAATTAAAAAATACAATAGCCAAGGCAAAAAGTTATTCTTCGTCTAACTCAACTATACTGATAACTGGCGAAACAGGTACAGGAAAAGAATTATTTGCTCATAGTATACATAACTTTAGTATAAGAAGGAGCAACCCCTTTGTAGCAGTGAATTGTGCCGCTCTTCCTCAGTCTATTTTAGAAAGCGAACTATTTGGTTATGAAGAGGGTGCATTTACTGGAGCTAGAAAAGGCGGTAAACCTGGTTTATTTGAATTAGCCCACAAGGGAACAATTTTCCTTGATGAAATCAGCGGAATACCATTAGAAATTCAGTCTAGATTGCTCAGAGTGCTTCAAGAAAAGGAAATTATGAGGCTAGGTAGTGATAAAATTGTGCCTGTAGATATTCGTATTATTGCAGCTTCAAACATGAATCTTAATCAATTGGTACAAAAAGGCATATTTAGGGAAGATTTATTTTATCGCATAAATGCACTACAACTTGATATCCCTAGTTTGCGAGAAAGATTAGATGACATTCCTATTTTGATTAGTAGTTTTTTGCATAGACTCTCCCCCGATCTTAATAATTTGATAATCCCCAATGTACCTATTATATCAGATGGACTGAAACGATATCATTGGCCTGGAAACATACGGCAATTGGAAAATATTATAGAAAGAATAATTGTATCTTTAGATTACCACGATAATAACGTTGACGTTTTGCCAAAAATACTAAATGAAATTGTTAATAATCTCTATAATGTTAGTACAGACACCAAAGCATATATTTCGGAGCATAATACAACATTATCTCTTAATGAAATTGAAGATTTGCCACAACGCGTAAAAGTAACTGACATGGAAATTTTACGTGTTTTAAGTAAGGTTAAAGGCAACAGAACGGAAGCTGCTAGAAAACTAAATATTAGCCGAATGACTTTATGGCGTCGCATAAAGAAAATGGATAATCAAAATTAAACCATAAATAGCGTCTTCACCTTGGGCGGGGTGGCTCAAGATTTTAATTCCAAATTACCTCAGACTGTATAAAGGAGGCGTGATCGGCTACTGATTTGGAGTTTAGCAAGTAGGCAAACATATTCTATGATGAACAGATGACGGCAGCAGCATATTTTGAATATTGGATTTATCCTTTGGCTTATGCTTACGGTGTATAACGGATAGGTTTAAGTTAACTATAAGAAAATTAGGTGAGGAGGCTTGTTATGAACATTGATACAAGCTATAAGATTGCAACGACCATAGTTGCGCCCATTCTTTTTAACAAGATTGGCTGTATTGAAAAGGTTGTTTCAATGACTAACGAAGCAGCAAAACATGGGGCAAAACTTATTGTATTTCCCGAGACCTATATACCAGGGTACCCTTGGTGGCTATGGATGGGTATTAACAGTAATAAAAAGCTAGAACTTTTTAAGAAACATTTTTCCAACGCTCTAGAGATCGAATCTTTGGAAATGGACTATATTAAACAAACAGCAAAAAAAAATGGGATAATTATAGCCCTAGGCTTTGTTGAACGTGATTCTGGCACTCTTTATAATAGCCAAGTCCTTTTAAGTGAGGAAGGGCATATTTTGATCCATAGGCGAAAATTAATGCCTACTGGAGAAGAAAGGACAATCTGGGGGATGGGCGATGCTACGAGCTTAAAAGTTACAGAAACCACTGTTGGGAAAATAGGAATGTTAATTTGTTATGAACACTCAATGCCTCTTTCAAGATATTCACTCTATGGGCTAGGCGAGGAACTTCACGTTGCCATGTGGCCGGGGGCAAATTTCAAAACTCAACCGCGGGACCGCAAGAAAATTATTGACGTGGCAATGAAAAATATGACTTTTGAAGGGCAGGTATATGTTATTTTTTCATCATCCTGTATCGGTAAGGAAGAACTAGCATTTTACCTTGAATTAGATCCAGATAATCTGGGTATTCTCGATCCGGGGGGGGGAATAGCTGGAGTGATTGATCCAATTGGCAATTATATTGCCGGCCCTATCGAAGACAAAGAACAGATCATCTATGCGGAAATCAATTTGGAAAATCTTATTAGCGCTAAGCATATGATTGATAGCGTAGGTCATTATGCCCGGTCTGACATTTTTCTGCTTAATGTATTTTCAAGGACCTACCAACCGGTAAGATTTTCCAACTGTAACGTTGAAACACAGAAAATAGATGATGTTTGCCAAGTCTTAAATTTGGGAAACTCCTCTCACCAAGAAATTGAAAAATAAAAAAGCCACAAGTTTAAAGGGGTAGTGTCAAGATTTATGCGCAAAATTAATGAGGCCATTTGGTGAATCAATTAAACGGCACTTGATTCCAGCAAGAACTCAGCTGATTGTAAATGCTTCATGTTTAAGTATTTCCTGTTACCCCACTGGGTACCAGCGACATGGCGCAACCGGGCACAAACGAGCATGAGGGCAGAATTGCCATCCGGGAAGGCGCCAACAACCCGCGTGCGGCGGCGGATCTCCCGGTTAAGCCTTTCAATCACATTGTTTGTTCGAATGCGCTGCCAGTGCTCATAGGGAAAATCCATGTAGGATAATGTTTCTTCAATACTGTTCTCGATCTTTTGTGCAGCCTCTTTTAACTTAAGATCACACAGTGCCTGGGCAACCTTTTTTGCCTTTTCCCTGGCGGCATTTTTAGATTAGCAGAAAGAGCCCCGAAGGCGTTCCTCAAGGTGGTCCGCTTAGCCCGCTACTGGGCAACATCATGTTAAATGAGCTGGACCATGAGCT
>CAYXPB010000096.1:0-16662 GCA_964466645.1 uncultured Acetivibrio sp.
TTTTTATTTATTTGAAAAGCTTTTTGACCAATTTATTTTTTGGAATCACCTTAATGAAAGGAGTTTTTTTAATATGCCAATCAAAAAACAAGCACGTACAACCATTGTTGGATATGAAAACCCAAATAATCAAAGAAATCTAGGACGTTTGAATGAAAAGGGAACTGATCATGGACAGTGGTTCTATCAAATGGAATGTTTGTCATGTGGTTTTAAATATAAAGCAAATGGTTCTGATATATTTCAGAGGAAATGTCCCAATTGTCAGGGTGGTCGGCCATAGTGCATTAATAGTCTAATAGTCAAAACTTTTAATGAAGAAAGAAATAGAAACTATTAAACAAAGCTTGTATGTATAAGCAAAGCTAAGGGGAAATTTTGTGGTATATAAAGTGACTATTTCAGGAGGCATTATTTTAGAAAAGTGTATTCAAGGTGTATCTTTCCAAGTAGATACACCTAATGATTACAATGATAGGCGAACTACACCAAAGAATTCAATGATAATTACAGGGAACATTGATACAGATGAATCAACTTCAGATCTTTATAAGTGGGCATTACTTCCGGCAACTAATCAGGAGTGCTATAAGGAGATTACTGTTGAGCAGTACCATTCAGAGCAATTGTTAAGGAAAGTATGTTTTTCCAAAGCTTTTGTGGTGGATTATTCCGAGAACTATTCGAATCATTCTGGTACTGGAATTTTTACGATCTATTTGAGACAGCTTATTGGGAAGGAAATTGAATGTATAGGTCAAACAAACCAACAGGCTGATATAATTGGTACAGAATCTATTGCAATTGCAAATTTAGAGGAATTTACTGAAACAGCCCAAGAAAAAGAAGAAGTAATTTCATCTATTCAGAATATTGGCAATACTGGAAAATCTCATATGAGTATTACTGAGAGGATTGCAAAACAAAGAGAAATGCATGATAATAGTATTGAGGTAGTACGTGATGATAAATATTGGAATACAATTGATAAATACGGTAGCACGCCTAAAGAAAGATTAGATCAAACACCCATAAATAATGGTGAATGGAGTGGTGAAAGAGGCGAAAGCAAGTGGACTTCCACTATTCCAGATGTACAAGAACAATATAAAAAATATAATATAGATGGTATTGAATATAAGGATGGACTTCCGGATTTTGCACCAGTTTCTCAATTTGACCATCAGTTACCAGAAAAACCTGTTGATTTAGTAACAGCTAAAGATGCGGATCAATTTGAAGCTTGTAATAATGCTTTAAAAAAGCATGTTGAAGATAATCCTAAAGAGGCAAAAGCCAAATTTAATGAAAAACAACTTGCACAAATAGATGCAGGATTGAAGTCCTCGGGTTTTACATGGCATCATTCTGTACAACGAGGAAAAATGGAATTAGTGCCCACCAGAATTCATCAAAATTCTGGACATTACGGAGGAAAAAATATTTGGGGTGGCGGAACAGCCAATAGATAGGAGGAAATATGAGTGAATTAGAATGGAAACTAGCGTATCCTTTAGATGATGATTCAGCAATTAAAGAAATTGAGGGAATATTAGGAAAAGATTTACCGAATGAATTTTGCGAAGTCATAATTAAGAATAATGAAGCAAGTCCAAGTAAAAGTAATTTTAAAACAGGTACTGATGCAGAACATGTATTTTGTAATTTGATATCATTTAATAAAGATGAAGATACTAATGTTTTTAATACATTGGAAATATTGAGGAGTAACGGATTGGAAGAAGGAATGTTTCCATTTGGAGAAGATCCATTTGGAAATTACCTTTGTTTATATTATCAAGCAGAGGATGTAACAGTAGTATTCTGGAATCACGAAACTGGTAAAATTGAAAAAATTGCCGATTCATTTTCGGAGTTTTTAGAATCATTATATTAGTTGATGAAAGTGAAGCTTATGGACTTACAGGTTATTAATAGATTAAATGACGAGGTTAAGGTTGGTTTTGTTATAACTATTGCGGAAAAAGTCTTTTCCGTAATTGACAAAGATGATGAATTGATTGATAACCCAGAATGTACAGGAATTTCTGAGTTTGCTGAATATTAAGGAGATTTAAATATAGCTATGGTATGGTCTTTGTTAGTAGATACAGTTTCCTATACATCATGGAAAGCGTATAAGAAAGAAAAAACTAAATATTTACCACAAGCTTTAGAAGGTATAAAGGAAGATAGCCTTTTGGTTTTTATAGAAAGTGCAGTTGAGACTACTTTTACTAAAGAAGAATTGGATGTAATGGAACAGCATCATTTGGCTAATTATCAAACAAATTATAATGTGATTAATAGAATTGATTTTAAGTAAGAAATGTTATTCTCAAACAAATTGAAACATGCAACTTTATTAGCAAAAATCTTTTTAGAATATTATTATTTTACCTGATTTTTCCGATATTATTATTAGTTTGAATAATAAATATTGGAGTCGGTATTGCATTTTTTTCTGGTATGTTCATTTAGCTTCTAAGAAAAGTCGAAACCCACTCCTATGGTTCGTTTTACTTGTTTTGTTTCATATATTTGCAGTAATTGCCCTTCTTATAGTTCCAGCTTTAAAAAAATGCCCGCATTGTATTTCTAATAATGACACAAGAGCACGGTATTCTTTGCGAAATAAAAATAGAAATAGAAAATTAAGAATACGAGGGATTATCTATGATTGAAGAACATCAGAATAAATCATCGCTTAATAAATTATGCAAGTCCATACTGACAATTTCTTTAGCAACCGTACTGGTCTTTTTATCTGGTTTAACTTCTGGCTTTGGTGTTGTTACAGCCTATGCAAAGGAAACAGATTCAAATATTGCCGGGGAACTCTATGAGTTTGGTGAGAAAGATACTTATGCCTTCTCCACAGTTGAAAAAAGTTCTGGAACGACTACCTACGGCCATTTGAATGTTTCAGGCGATATAGCGGGAACGTCACAGAAAGATGGAATTTCTGCGTATGCCGTTAAATCGGGCAATCTTGCAATCACCTATTCCTATAATGATTCGCTGCTTAATGCAAAGTATGAAGATTGGCATCTTGTCGATGATAAAGGGAAAAAAGTAGATACAATTTCTCTTGATGACAAAATTATGAAAGGTGCATTAATTCTTCAAACATCTAAAGACGGTAAGATCTGGGTTGATTCCTATAAAGAAACTAATATATTTGAAAATGTTCCGTCTCGTACAGATTCCTTCGCCACAACGACAGAGGTTCAACTGGCAAACGGATGTTACTATAGAGTTATCGTTGCCTATGAGACAAGAAGGAAAGTCGATCCCACAAAGGTGCTTTTTTTGAAGTTAGATAATTACGAATATAAGAAATACACAGAAGTGTATGAATTCTATGCCTTCAAGGAGACTATAAAAGTATCTGAAACTGCTGATACTTCTAAAAAATATAATCTCGGTTCACAGGTAAGAACAGAAAAATTTGAGGGATATTATGGGTCCACTACCATCGATAGCAAAGACCCTCACTACGGCTGGGATTTAGGTCAATTCTTTTTAAGTGGATATACAGATAATGATAAAGACCCAGATGGTAATGTAGTTTTCTTAAAAAATGTTGGAGATCAAATTACTCTATGGTTTAATCTTCAGCAAGATATTAATTGCCTTAATGGAAATGATGCTATCACAATCGAAGAGGATGGAGCGGGTTCTGATCAATACTTTGAAACTGCACCTACAGACTTTGGACATGGTGCTTTGATTGTAAGAAAGACTGATAGCGAGAACATACAAGGAAAACCTCAAATTTATACAAACTACTTGGAAGCAACAGCAACTGTTGGTGCAGATACTAAGGTTGATTTGTTTGAAGAGGGTGATTACGAAGTTGCTCTTAATTATGCGATAAAGTATGATAAAACGAAAATCTTTGGTGCGTCGGTGCTACCGATAGAGGCACATTATCGTATTTTCTTTAAGTTTTCTGTTAGAAATTCTAATAGTATGTTTTATCCACGAGATGTCATAACAAAATCTGAACTGGCTAATAATGCTACTACAGCAAAGGGCTTTTCTCTGGACTTGGCAAATTCTAAGTATCTTAAATTGAATATTGTCCGAGAGGTTTTGAAAGACGGGGCAAAAGGGCTTAGTGAGGATGTTAGATTCAACAAAGCAGCAAAGGACGGTGATAAATTTACCGATGAAGGAATTTACACAATCACTGTCACAAATCAGTACACTGAAAAGTCTACAACTAAGAAAATATATGTTGGTGAAGATGAAGTTTTGAGAGCATACATGACAACAGGACTTCCAATTGGTGAGATTCGTGACAAGATTGCGATGGGCGCAGCTATTGCATATGATGGTACTATTATCGAACCTGTTCCAACAGAGCAGGAAACAACAGTTGAAACTGTGTTTTTGGCTGCCACTGAAAAGAATGATTTGGAAGAGTCTGACGAAAGTACCCCCAATATTACGGTTGATGAAGAACCAGTGAATGAAGGAGATAAGAATAATACAACGCTTCCGATTGTTGTAGTATCTGTGATAATAGTTGCGGCGGTATCTTTGCTGGCTGCAAAAAAGAAAAAAGGTTCTAAGAAGAATAACAATCAGGAAGGAGAATGATATTGAATGAAAAGAATAATTGCAGTATTATTCTGTTGTGCATTGGTTTTAACTGGATGCGTGCCTTCTAAAACTTCTTCTGCAGATGTTTCCGAAAGTGAAGAAATTATTGTGACCGAGGAAAGAAAGGAACAAACAGAATCTGTTTTACAAGAAGAAACAGAAAAACTAAGTGAAACGTCCTCTCAACAGACCACCCAGTCAGTGAGTTTTAGAGGGTTGGATGATGCTGAACTTCTTACATATATAGAAAACAATGTTTATACCGACCTGGTTGTTGAATTAGACAGCGATGAATGTTTTGTTGAGAAGGTTGAAGTTGTCTACCTTTCACAAGAATACATAGATGAATTAGCCTATAATTCACAGGCAAATGTTTTCTTCGGCTATACATTGGATGAGCTTGAGGAACAGTTCCAAGGAAAACGTTATATTTTCACATTGGGAGATGATGGACAGACTACAGTCAAAGAACTTGAAGAAGTATATGATGACACTTATGATCAAGTTATTAAGAATGTTGCTATTGGTGGCGGAGTAATATTGGTTTGCGTAACAGTATCTGTTGCAACTGCAGGAGTAGCACCAGCGGTTAGTATGATTTTTGCCGCATCCGCTACAACAGGAACAACATTTGCTCTGCAATCCGGAGCCATCAGCTTTGCGGCTGCCAGTCTTGCCAGAGGATATCAGACTCATGATTTCGACCAAGCTATGAAGGCCGGAGCCCTTGTAGCAAGTGAGAGTTTTAAGTGGGGCGCAATAATTGGTTCCGCAACAGGCGGGATTTCCGAGGGATTAGCACTTAAAGCTACAACCTTAAATGGACTGACGATGAACGAGGCCGCGGCTATCCAAAGAGAATCAAAATGGCCGTTGAAAGCAATTAAGAGTATTCATTCAAAAGCTGAGTATGAAATCTATAAAAATTCCAAATTGGTTCCGACACGATTATCGGATGGATCATGGGCATTTTTAAGAGAAATCAATTGGAAACTGATGGATAGTTACGGAAGAACTAATGTTGAAAGAGTAGCTGCAAGATTAGCTCCAATAGATTCAACAGGAATGCCGTATGAACTTCACCACATTGGACAAAAGGCAGATTCTCCTTTAGCTATCCTTACAAACGCCGAGCACCATTCGAGAGATAACTATAGTATTCTGCATTATGCAGAAAAGGGCAAGAATGTAGCTGATGATGTATGGATAGCACAGAAACAGGAATTTTGGAAGGCCATATTAAAGTTGGCCCAGGAGATGTGAATATGGAAGGTATTGTATCAATTTTAAAGCAAAAAGATGCATTCGTGTCAATGCAAGGTGCAACTGAACGATTGATAGAACAATCCGAGATAGCCCTTGGACTGAGATTTGCAAAGGACTATACAGCTTACGTTAAGGCCTTCGGAGCAGCATCGTTCTACGGGCATGAACTGACAGGAGTGTGCAATGCTCACCAACTTAATGTTGTTGAAGTCAGCCTGTCAGAACGACAGTATAATCATGATATCCCAGAGGAGTGGTATGTTGTTGAGCAGGTTCATATTGACGGAATTGTTATATGGCAGTCAACCAAAGGACACATTTTCAAATCGATACCAAACGCAAAACCTGTAAAAGTATGTGATTCTCTTGTTGAGTATGTGAATATGTAAATTCTCAAAAAAACAAGTCCTATAGTGAAGATGAATTCTTCAGACTTTAAAGAAAGGAACACGACTATGGGTGGTAGTTACATGTTTATAAAAAGATTTAGAAGAAGCATTTAAACATTTTAATTTGATTTAGTACAACATTTTTTATTGAACATAATTATAATTGAACGATTAAGAAACAATTTGGCAAAAGCATAATAAAATCAACTATTAGAGGATAATTATTTTACTAACATTTTACTAACATAATTTAAAAAAATGTACGTTTCAGAAAACTCGAATGAAAAACAAAATAGAGCAAAAAAATATTTCTAGCCCTTTAGTACCAAAGACTCAAAGTATAAGGAAATTGTACACTACAAATGGTAAATTTTATTATCCGCAACTCTCAGTATCTAGTTCAGGCTGTTACAAAGATGGCAATTTGAAAGATTATCTTCTTGGAAAGCCTAGTAATAATTATTTCTTTACTTACCAAATAAAAAACGGTTATAATTATACGAGGAGGTTTTTTATATGTTGAAAAATTTTATTACAAGAAAAGTAATAATATCTTCAATAGTATTTGTTGTTTTAGCTGGTAGCATTGGAGCTGTAGGAGCATACAACATGTCTAAATCAGAAAAAAGAACAGAATATGAAACATTAAAAAATGATTTCGATAACAAAATAAATGCTCTTAATGATAACTCTAAAGATGCAAAAGAAAAAACAAAACTAGCTAAAGAAGCAAAGGAAGAAGCAGTTAAAATTAGTGCTCTTGAGGATGAAGTAAAAACGAAAGAAGAATTTGCAGAAGAATTAAAAGTTGCTTTGTCAAGTGCTAAATTGGGGTTAGAAGATACTAAACTATCTGATGACGCTAAAATTAATGCTGACACAAAAAGATTTATTCAAAAAATGGAAAAGAAGATAGCAAGAATAGAAAAGGATTTTGAAGAAGGTAATAAAGCACCTGGTCAACTCTTAAAAGAATTAAGAGATAGGTCAGATGTAGACAACTAATTTTTCTAAAAAAGAGCTGTTACACTAAAGTGTAGCAGTTCTTTTGCATTTAGTCCAGCTAGTGAAAGTCAATAAGTCAATACACTATTGGGATGGATTTGCGAGGTTCTGTACTAGGTTAAAAATAACTTCTTATTATATAGGGTACAGGAAAAATGTTAAGGTCAATATTTCGGTTTAGAACAGTGCTGTGTTTATACTATGCTATTTTTATTTCAAAATTTTTTTAAAAAACTATTACCGGTGATTGCGAAATGCTGTCCGGACATTACGGAATGGGTCCGAATACGTCCGAAATACACACTCAATAAATGGGATATTATGGTTTATGGCTGTAAAATTCACGAATCATTGCCATACCCCTAAAAGGAATGCCAAGGGGGAGTTTTGTTTATTATATTCAGCACATTCAAAAAATACAAATGCATTTCTTTTAGGAATTCTTGCTCTAATTTGACAATTAATAAAAGAAAGTAAAGTACATCTGAAAAAAATATAATGAATATAAAATAATGCTAATAGAAACCACAGCAGTATTAATGTAAAATTATATTAAAGAGGTTTTGTTTTAATTTAGATAAACTTAGAAAATATGGGGGGAAATTTCATGGTAAAGAAAAAGTTACTATCTATTCTAGTGGCTACAATATTGTTATTAGGATTAACACTATTCCCGATGACTGAAAGCAACGCTGAAACTGAACTAAAAGTTGGTGCTTGGTTAGGTGATCAACCCACTGATGATGGAATCAAGGCATTTAATAAGTTGCAAGACAGAGATTTAGATATTGTTCATATGTTTATGGATTGGAGCACTAATTTTGATTCTGATTTTGTAAGAAGACGTACAAATGCTGTATATGCAAATAACGCAATATTATTACTTACGTGGGAATCATGGGAATATAATACTGTTCAGATTATGAATGGTAACGCTGACAGCTATATAAAAAAAATGGCTCAAGATATGAGATCGTATGGAAAAGAAATTTGGTTAAGACCTTTGCATGAAGCTAATGGTGATTGGTATCCATGGGCTATAGGCTATGAAAGTGGTATAAATACAAACAGCACATATATAGCTGCATTTAGGCGTATTGTAGATATTTTCAGGAGTGAAGGTGCAAATAATGTAAAATGGATATTCAATGTAAACTGTAATAATGTAGGACCAAATACCTCTTTTACGGGAATTTATCCTGGGGATAATTATGTAGACTACAATTCGATAGATGGTTACAATTGGGGAACGACACAATCATGGGGAAGTACCTGGCAATCTTTTGATGAGATTTTTTTAGCTGCATATAACAGCTTGAAAAACTATAACAAACCAATTTTCATAGCTGAATGGGCTTCAGCAGAAATAGGAGGAAACAAGGCACAGTGGATTACCGATTCTTTTAATAGAATTAACTCATCCTATGACAAAATTTTTGCTCAAGTTTGGTTTAGCCACAACAAAGAAACTGATTGGAGAATCAACTCAAGTGAAGCGGCTCTAAATGCTTATAAGAATGCTATAAGAAAAACAAGTGTTACACCAACACCAACATCTACTCCTAATCCTACACCGACATCTTCACCTAGTGTTGTTTTCGGAGATGTTAATCAAGATGGTTCTTTTGATTCATTAGATTTTGGGGCGGTAAGAATGTATTTACTTGGCTTGAAAAAAGAAGATTCAATTAATAAATTAGCTGGAGATGTTGATGAAAATGGGGTTGTTAATGCAATCGACTTTGCATATATGAGGCAGCGTTTACTTGGTATGATTGTTAAGTTTCCTGCCGAGTAGAATGTAGTTCAACCATAAAGATATATACTTGTATTGTAAGTGTTAGGGGCAGTTGCAAAACGAACACAATGAGTTGGTTTTGTAACTGCTTTTTTTATTGTGAGAAAATTCGTTTCTTACCGTTTACATAAATACAAAATCTGATAGAATTAATTTGAGGTTTTTGTGTTGTTATATTACATAATAATACAAAAAAAGAGATAAAAGGTTATAAAGGAGGGGAGTAATACATAGTGTTAAGTAGTAAAAGAATTATTTCTTTAGTTATTTCATGTCTTTTTGTTGTCCAAATTTTAACTTCAACTTTGTTAAATTCAAGTCAGGTAGGAGCAGCTTCATCGAGTGAAGGATATGAAATTTTAGGATCTATCGAAAACTTACAAGAAGAAGAGAGCAAGGAATCAACTCGTATAGGTGATGTTGATGGAAATGGAGAGGTAAACAGTATAGATTTTGCGTTTATGAGACAATACATGCTTGGAATTATTAAAAAGTTTCCAGCAGAAAATAAAGTAACGCCTACACCGAGCAATAGTACTGTACCTACTCCAACATATGTTGGACCATCAAAGCCGACGGGGTTGGAATATTCGTTAAACTAATCAATTAATGTAGATTCAGTTTATAAACCGCTTATTGCTGTTGCAGTAAAGTTTTCCGCCCATTAACATGCGAACTTTTTCTTCATGATAGCCTTTTTGAAAGTATATATCCTGAAGTTGTAGCTTCAGATTGATATCTAGATCAGATATTTCAGTATTGTGGATAAGCTTATGACAATCATAGCATATATCTATAAGACTGTCCCTTGTTTTGCAAGTTTTTCTCTTCCCATGTCCATGTATAATATGGTGCTTCCCTAAACTACCACCCCTACCACATACATAACATACCCTCATTGTTTTATATCCTTTTGTGTACAAATATTTATGGATATATTCTATGCTTAAATACATCTTTTTATTAACTTCATTTCCCAGTACCATGTGAAATTATTTTAATTTCTATTTATAGAATATAAGGCTAATACTTAGGTTGGAATTTATAGAGACCAGTTACAAGAATTCAAAAGGGTATTTTACTTTTATGGAGAATATAAGTTATATTTAGAAAATTCATTTTGGGTTTATACTTTTCAATCAGCTACGGAAAGGGAAATTATGTAGAAATGCAAAAGGTTTTTGAAAAGTCTGATGAAACTATGTGGGAATGCAGAAACTGTGGACATTTAGTTATTGGCAAGAAAGCTCCTCAGGTTTGCCCTGTATGTGTTCATCCACAAAGCTTTTTTGAAGTAAGAAAAGAAAACCATTAAATTTTGGGAGGAAACGGCTATGTGTAGCAAACAGAAATTCTTTATCTGCAAGCATTGCGGAAATCTAATTGGAATGATTGATAACAAAGGTGTTCCGATGGTTTGTTGTGGTGAAAAAATGACAGAACTTATTGCTAACACAGTTGAAGCTTCTGTTGAAAAGCATTTACCTGCTGTCAACGTATCGGGCGACAAAGTTGAAGTTGAAATCGGAAGTATCCCTCATCCTATGGAGGAAGCACATTATATTGCCTTTGTTTACGTCGAAACAGAACGTGGTGGACAACGTAAATGCCTTAAGGTTGGGGAAACTCCTAAAGCAATATTCAGTCTTGTAGACGATAAACCGGTTGCTGTTTATGCTTATTGCAACCTACATGGTCTTTGGAAAACTGAAATAAAATAGTACTTCGTTAAAAAAATGCCTGTTCCTGCCTAACGGTGAGGGACAGGCATTTTTGTTTTGATTGGTACTATTAATTTTTTATTCACGCCCTTAATATGACATGATGTTGTCATATATTTGTGTTAAAATAAATATGGGTGATGGAGCATGCAGATTAATAGGCTGCTTGAAATTGTATATATTCTGTTTGAGAAAAAAATTGTGACTGCAAAAGAATTGTCCGAGCATTTTGAAGTGTCGCAAAGGACAATATATAGGGATGTAGAGGCATTAAGTGCAGCAGGCATACCCGTATATACAAACAAAGGAAAAGGGGGAGGCATTAGCCTTCTTGATAATTTTGTAATTAAGAAATCAATGCTTTCTGAAAAGGAACAAATTGATATTTTAGCATCTTTACAGGGAATGAAAGCTTTGAATGTCCCTGATGTTGAGCCGGTTCTAAAAAAGTTAGCCGCATTGTTTGATCAAAATTATGCTAATTGGATAGAGGTTGACTTTTCTCGTTGGGGCAGTAGTTCAGAGGAAAAAGAAAAATTCAATCTGCTTAAGACAGCTATTATAAACAAAAACCGTGTTGAATTCGAATACTATAGTTCTTATGGAGAAAAGACAAATAGAATAATAGAACCGTTTCAGATTATGTTTAAAGGGCAGGCCTGGTATGTTTATGGCTTTTGCACTATTAAAAGTGATTATAGAATGTTCAAAGTAACCCGGATAAAAAATCTTGTTCTATCAAACGAAAAATTTTCAAGAGATATACCTGAAGTTATCTATAATGAATCCCACAAACAAACTAATAAACTTATCAAGTTTGTAATGGAAATTGAATCGAGTATGGCTTATCGGGTATATGATGAATTTGGGCAAGGTGATATAACGAAAAATGCAGATGGAAGTTTTATAATAACAGTAAATTTGCCGGAGGATGAGTGGGTATATGGGTATGCCATGTCATATGGGGATTATGGAGAGGTTTTAGAACCTGAACACGTCAGGGAAATTATAAAAAGGAAACTTGAAAACAACTTAAAGAAATATTTATAACATTTTCTGAACAAAAAATTATAATATGACATGATGGTGTCACATTAAGAGTAATATACTGAGTTCATTACAATATGAAAAGAGGTATATGAAAATGAATTACGAATTAGTACAACTGAAGGAAAAAAAGGTGGCAGGACTTAAAATTAGAACCAGCAACAGTGATCCAAGCATGAACAGCAGTATCGGCATGGCTTGGCAGAGCTTTTTTGCAGATGGAATATACAATTTAATACCTGGTAAGAAAAATGATAAAAGCATAGGTCTTTACACAAATTATGAAAACGGTGTCAACAGTGCATATGATGTAATGGTTTGTTGCGAAGTGGTAGATACGGAAAGCCTGCCTGAGAAGGTACATTCAGAAACCATAACCTCCGGAAAATACGCAAAATTTATTATTCAAGGACACCCGCAAAAAGCAGTGGCAGAATTCTGGACGAAGCTTTGGTCTATGGATTTGGACAGGAAACACAGCTGTGACTTTGAAGAATACCAAGGTGGTGGCGATATGGATAATGCAGAAATTCATATCTATATTTCTTTGAATTAGAAAGGTGTGAAAAGCTATGAATATCATAAGTGTTGATAGCAGTAATATTGATAGGGAACATATATGCTGTGCCATTTCAGATAAAAAGGGTGAAACTTGTGTATCCTCCAAGAAAGCATGGATGAAAAGCCAATTTACAAATGGTCTTGTTTTTAAAAGACTTGATGCAAGAGGAAAGGTTTTTATTGAGTATATTCCTGCTGAAAATGCATGGTGCCCAATTGAAGCGGAGGGTTATATGTTTATAAACTGCTTATGGGTTTCCGGACAGTTTAAAGGTCAGGGGTATGCGAACAAGCTGTTGGAAGAATGCATTGCTGATGCTAAGACACAGAACAAAAAGGGACTTGTTATTCTTTCTTCAGTAAAAAAGATGCCATTTTTATCAGACCCGAAGTATTTAAAATATAAGGGGTTTAAATCCTGTGATACAGCAGCTCCGTATTATGAACTTTTGTATCTGCCATTTAAAAAAAATGCAGTAGAGCCAAAATTTAAGGATTTCTGTAAGAATGCTTCGATTGGCGAGAAAGGGATGGTTTTATACTATACAAATCAGTGCCCACATACAGATAAATATGCTCCCTTAATAGCTGAGATAGCCAAAGCAAGAGGACAAACCATAAAGCTGAAAAAGATAGAATCAAAGGAGCAGGCACAAAATGCTCCGGCTCCGTTTACAACCTACAGTTTTTTCTATGATGGTATGTTTGTAACAAACGAGATATTCTCTGAAAGTAAGTTTGTGAAATTCCTTGAGGGAAAGGGATTATAGATGGAATTTATACCAGCAAAAACAATAATATCAGGGTATTCGGAAAACAACTCCTGGTTTGGCACAAACTATAACATGAATATATATAAAGGCTGCAGCCATGGCTGCATTTACTGTGATTCTCGATCCGAGTGTTACAGAGTCGATAATTTTGATAGGGTAAGAGCGAAGGAAAACGCTCTTGCCCTAATTGAGCGCCAGCTCAAATCAAAGCGCAAAAAGGGTGTCGTCGGAACGGGTGCTATGAGCGATCCATACAATCCATTTGAGAAAGAACATAAACTTACAAGAGGTGCATTGGAACTAATAAATCGGTTTGGGTTTGGTGCTGCTATTGCCACAAAAAGTGATTTGATAGTACGGGATATTGACCTTATAAAGGAGATATCGAAGCATTCTCCGGTGCTGGTAAAAATAACGGTTACAACTGCTGATGATAAGCTCTGTAGGAGAATCGAACCAAATGTATCTGTTTCATCTAATAGATTCAAAGTAATAAAAAAGCTGTCTCAAGAAGGAATCTTTTCGGGTTTATTGTTGATGCCTGTACTTCCCTTTATCGAGGATACTGAGGAAAATATAAGCGAGATTATTGAACTTACATATCAAAGTGGAGCAAAGTTTATCTATCCTGCATTTGGTGTGACTTTAAGGCAGAATCAAAGGGATTGGTATTATATGAAACTCGATGAACTATTCCCGTCAGTTAAAGAGAAATATATAAATAATTATGGAAGTTCTTCTTATGAATGCCGTTCACTAAAGGCGAATGAATTGTGGAGATTATTTCAGTATAAATGTAATGAATATGGAATTCTTTACAAAATGAATGCAATAATAAGGGGATACAAGGATCCATATAAAATTACTCAGCTTTCATTGTTTTGAAGTATGAAAATAAGGCTCTTGACTTCAAGGGCTTTTATTTGTATTGTTTGCTATGGAGATTTATAATTTATATGGTGTTAATCATGAGATTTCTAAATTACAGGGCGATGAGTTTTATATCTTGTCGACTTCAAATTTGTTCTACTAACCAGTTATATGCCAATTCAACATCGTTAAACAATTCAACAGTTACACCTAATTCTCTATAATCATTAATTAAAGTTTTCATAGTCAGTTTTCCAACTTCCAAATCGGGCATCATTATTGCCCAATACTTCCATCCCGCTTTTATTATTCTTTGTTTCCAATGGTTGCCTCCCCATTCAAGATCTGCTTTTCTAAGAGCAGAGCTATTTCTATCATCCGACAACCATTTTTTACAGCCTTCTTTTTCAAAGTATTCAGCCCCAGTTGCCAGAATATTTTGGAAATGTTCACCATATACAAACTTTTTAAACTTATGGTGTATTATTTTACTATCTGGATAATACCATAATGATGCAACAGCGTTATCAATCAGGAGTTCCTTATTTACATTTAGTTCGTACATAAATTATCCCTCTTTTTTATTGTAGTATTTTTATAAGTATATAGTAAATTATTCTAGCAAAAACAATATTCATATTTTTTATCGTCACAAAAATATAATTTATTAACCCAATTTTCTATAGAATGGCTAAAAACCACAATTTTTTAACTCTCAAGTCCAGTCTTTATGGTGCAATACCTCCAAATTAAAAGGGTGTTTTTTAATGAAATAACAAAAATATTTATAAAATATTTATTTGAATTTTTGCTGTTTCGGTTGTGAATATTTAGTTTTATATGAGAGTCTTGAGCCATTATATTCACCCTTTAATAAAAAAGTATAGGTAAAGCAACTATTTTTTATATCCTACCACTAATGTTATTATGAGTTTACAATATTTAGTGTATTTCTACAAAAGAGTAATCGTTCTAGTATAAAAAAATTAAGCATTCTAGATAGTTGTATTTGATTTTATATCAATATTAGGTTATATTATTGTATGTAAAAAAGTAGTGTTATAAAATAAATATCTTTTTGTTTAAAGGAGATAAACAATGATTATAAAGCCAAAAACTAGGGGTTTTATCTGTACTACGGCACATCCAGAAGGTTGTGCACAAAATGTTAAAGAACAGATAAATTATGTCAAAAGTAAAGGAACAATAAACGGACCTAAAAAGGTACTTGTGATTGGAGCGTCAACTGGTTATGGGTTGGCTTCACGAGTAACAGCAGCTTTTGGTTCTAGTGCTGACACAATAGGTATATTTTTTGAAAGGCCTGCGGAGAATAAACGTACAGCAACTGCTGGTTGGTACAATATGGCGGCATTTGAGGAAGAGGCAATCAAAGCAGGATTATATTCAAAGAGTATAAACGGGGATGCTTTTTCAGATAGTATTAAAGAACAAACCATTGAGCTTATCAAAAAAGATTGGGGAAAGGTTGATCTTATTATATACAGCCTTGCTTCGCCAAGAAGAACTCACCCACAGACAGGTGAGGTGTTTAATTCTGTAATAAAGCCTATAGGGAAATCCTACACAAATAAAACAGTTAATTTCCACGATGGAGAAGTATCGGATGTAACAATAGAGCCTGCCTCTGAAGACGAAATCAGGCAGACGGTAGCTGTAATGGGTGGAGAAGACTGGGAAATGTGGATGAAAGCTCTTAAAAATGCGGGAGTACTTGCCGATGGTGCTATCACAGTTGCGTTTTCCTACATAGGACCGGAATTGACTCACGCTGTATATAAAGGCGGTACAATAGGAAAGGCAAAAGATCATCTTGATGCTTCGGCAAAAAGTATAACAGATATGCTTAAGGATATTGATGGAAAGGCTTATATATCAGTTAACAAAGCCTTGGTAACTCAATCGAGTTCAGCAATACCTGTAGTTCCTCTATATATGTCACTTTTATACAAAGTGATGAAGGAGAAAGGAACTCATGAAGGTTGTATTGAGCAAATGTTTAGGCTATTGAAAGATCGATTATATGCAGATAATTTATTAATAGATGAAGCTGGTAGAATACGTTTAGATGATTTTGAAATGCAAGATGACGTTCAAAATGAGGTATCTAAATTGTGGGCCATGGTAAATACTGATAATCTCGAAGAAATATCCGATATCAAAGGATATAGGGAAGAATTCTTCAAACTTTTTGGATTTGGGCATGCTGAAATTAACTATGCTGAAGAATGTAAGGAAGATGTTAAAAATTCCGGAATACTTTGATTATGGTGATTCCACAAATACAAACGGTAATGAATTTAAAATTACTTCAATAAAAGATGAAATTAAAAATACTTTAGATGAACTAAAAAACAATCCTATAAATAAAATGACAAAGGAAGAAATACGTAAACAAAACGAAAAAGTGTTTGGGGAAAATTAACACGAAATAAAGGAGGTTCTACTAAAAAATCCTTTGAAATCTAATTTACAAAAAAGAGGCTGTTGAAAGCATTTTGAAGTTGTCAATATTACTTGACACATTTTTCTCGAATAGCAATATATGTATAATGTGAATTTTACGCAAATCAGTTGGTGGATGTCAAGGGCGAGCGGTC
>CAYXPB010000097.1:0-16630 GCA_964466645.1 uncultured Acetivibrio sp.
CCTGCTTTGAGAATATATTTAGCTTTAAGTTTTTGATTTATAAATTCTTTGAAAAAAAGTTGCTGTGCTTCAATCCTACCAATATCTCCAGCTTCATAACCTTCTCCCTTGTGATTTCCTTTTCTGTACCTTACAAATTGTTCAGATTTCTTTCCATCAAGGACCTGTTTTCCCTCCTTTAGATGAATATGAAGTTCCTGGAAGGGGTCATCATAATCCATATCCATTGGTACATTAATCTCTACTCCCCCCACTATATCAACAATTTCTCTAAAACCTTTAAAGTTTAAAGTCATAAAGTAATCAACCTTTAAACCTGTAATCTTTTCAACCTCACTTATAACAAGTTCTTCTCCACCCTTTGATATTAAAGCATTTATTTTACAATACTTCCCTTTAGTTTTAACCTTTGTGTCCCTCGCTATTGATAAAATATTTATCTTTTTCTTTGTTGGGTTGAAATTAATTAACGCTATGACATCAGATCTTAATTCCTCGTCATCTAAACCTAGCAACAGCATATTAGTACTATCGTCAATACTTGTAACCTCAGGCATGTAACTTATCCTTTTCAAAGGTGTACTTTCTGCATAATACTGAATTTCCTGCTGATCAAATGAATTTAGCGTATTTACGCCCTGTACAAACAAGAATATAGAGAGTATTAAACTCGTCCAAAAAATAAGTTTTCTTATCCTCATATTTCTCCTTATCCATAATTTGATTATATTCAGGCAACCCTTATAGTAACATTGTTACTTATTAGATCGTGAAAGTGATTTTACAAGTTGAAGGCTCTATTTATAACTTTGTGCGTTCAATATAAGATTATTATGTGTACAATAAACAATTTAATACAAAAAAGAACTTGAGATATTATCAAGCTTTAATTTAAGTCTTCCAATTGCTTCCTCAGTATTTTCCCTGCTCCCGAAAGCCGTTAGCCGGAAGTAGCCCTCACCACTCGGCCCAAAACCTGCTCCTGGAGTACCAACAACGTTAACTTCATTTAATAATTTATCAAAAAACTCCCAGGAGCTTAATCCTTTAGGTGTCTGTAGCCAGATATAAGGCGCATTTACTCCGCCAAATACTGTAAGCCCCATACTTTTAAGCCCTTCTCTTATTATGGATGCATTTGTCATGTAGTAATCTATTGTCTCTTTTATCTGCTTTTGTCCTTCTATAGTATAAACAGCGGCTGCAGCTTGTTGTATTATATAGGGAACACCATTAAACTTTGTAGTCTGTCTCCTGTTCCACAGTTTGTTCAGTTGATGTGCCTCACCGCCTTTAGTATAGGCAATAAGTTCTTTAGGGACAACAGTATACGCACACCGGGTTCCCGTAAAGCCGGCAGTCTTTGAAAAACTTCGGAACTCTATGGCAACTTCCTTCGCACCCTCTATCTCATAAATACTACGGACGACATCCTCCTCACGTATAAAAGCCTCATATGCAGAATCATATAGTATTATTGATTTATTATTTTTAGCATAAGCTACCCATTTCTTAAGTTGCTCTTTTGAAAGAGTCATTCCGGTGGGATTGTTAGGAAAACATAGATAAATCATATCTACTCTGTTTTTCGGAAATTCCGGAATAAAGTTATTTTCGGACGTACAAGGAAGATAAGTGATTTTTTCAAAGCGTCCGCTGTCATCAATTATTCCTGTCCTGCCTGCCATAACATTACTATCTACATAAACGGGATATACCGGGTCCGTAACTGCAATAATATTATCGAGGCCGAATATCTCCTGTATATTTCCTGTATCGCTTTTTGCTCCGTCACTAACAAAAACTTCATCTTCATCTAAGGTTATTCCTCTTGTTGTATAATCGTTTGCAATAATTTTGTTTATAAGGAAACTATAACCCTGTTCCGGACCATAACCCTTAAAAGTTTCAGCTTTTCCCATTTCAGCAACAGCAATATGCATAGCTTCAATTATAGCAGGCGGTAAAGGTCTTGTAACATCTCCTATTCCTAAACGGATAATATTTGCATTAGGATTTTCTCCTTTATACTTATTTACCCTTCTTGCTATCTCTGCAAAAAGATAGCTTCCCTGAAGTCTTAAATAATTTTCATTTATAAGTGCCATAAACCATCTTCCTTCCTACATTATAATGAACTTTAGGTAATTTTTAAATTTGTATTTCTCCATCAAACACCTTAGTTGCAGGCCCTGTCATGTATACATGATTATCTTTTTCATTCCATTCAATAATCAGATCTCCCCCTAATAGTTTAACAGTTACACACCTATTGCTTATATCATTAAGTACCGACGAAACTAAAACTGCACATGCACCTGTCCCACAGGCAAGGGTTTCCCCCGCACCTCTTTCCCATACTCTCATTTTTAAAGTATTTCTATCTATTACCTGTACAAATTCCGCGTTAATTCTTTTAGGAAAAAGGCTGTTAATTTCCATTTTAGGGCCTATAAATTCGAGCGGAAACTTTTCAACATCATCAACATAACTAACTGCATGGGGATTTCCCATTGATATACAAGTTACTCTATATTTTCTGCCCTCAATAATAACTGGCTGTGATAGAAATAATTCCTCTTCACTATTGACAGGTATTTTAGATGGTTCTAAAACAGGTTCTCCCATATCGACCTTCACCATTGCAACTTTATCTTCTTCAACTTTCATATCAAGGATTTTTATTCCTGCCAAAGTATCCACTTTTATAAGCGTTTTTTTAGTCATGCCATTGTCATAGACATATTTACCCACGCATCTTATTGCATTGCCGCACATTTCAGCCTCTGAGCCATCAGAATTAAACATTCTCATTCTAAAATCACAGGCCTCAGATGGCATAATCAACACCAGTCCATCAGAGCCAATTCCAAAGTGCCTGCCGCTAACAAACTTTGCTGTTTCAGAGGGATTAATCACCTTTTGCGTAAAACAGTTAATATATATATAGTCATTACCCAACCCATGCATCTTTGTAAACTTCATTTTTGCAACCTCCCGTTACTAAACTTGCATTTATTTTATTATAACATACATTTTTTGTATTACAATACACCAAATTTCATTAGTGTTCCATATTATGAAATAACCCTTTTAAAAATAGCCTTAACTGTCTTTCACTTGTACATTTCATGATTTGACATTTAAACGGCCAATAGATATAATTTTTTAGTACAATTTACATTTGATTCATAATTTTACTTAACAGTAAACCTTATGAACATTTTTACAAAAACATCTTAAAGGAGATACTATCAAAATGAGAAACAACTCTAAGAAGTTATCAATTATACTTGCGTTAGTAATAATACAGCTTATTGCTTTTACAAATTTCATACCTAACACTCCAAAAGCCTATGCGTCATCTAATTCGATTACAATAAAAAATTTTAGAAACAATGAAACAATTACTTATGAATTGCCTATAATTAAAGGAATTTTAAGTACATATGCAAGTAAAGTAAAAGTTTCAGTCAATAACGGAACTGAAACCGAATGGACAGTTCATCCATCTAAATATACCTTTAAAGCTATAGCACAACTTAATGAAGGTATTAATATAGTAAAACTTTCAGCAGCCGGAAATGACGATACATACCTTACAATCACTTATAGCCCTCGAATGACAGGACCTGCAGTAAGGTTTACATATCTTATTCCGTCTGACACAGATGGTAGTTTCCGAGCTCCTTATGGAATTGATAACTCCTTAGACAGTGCAAAAAAAAGGTATACCTTACAAGCCTTATTAATGCAATCTGCTTGGGCAGAATGTATGAATGACCGCGGATACGGAAGAAACACCTTCAGAATTGAAAATCCCACAGATGATACTTCAAATGTCGTATTTGTGAAAACAGCAGATAAAACCGAGGCTCAATTTCGCGAATATACAAATGAGAATTTCTCCGGGCGCACCTACCAAGATTTCTACATCTACATTAAAAGTCAGATAAGTCCTCATCCTTATGATATTAAAAATTTTGTCATCCCAAGCTCAAGCTCACATACAGACAGGTATTTACCTAATGGAGAAATCATATCACAAGCTGCAACTGCCCTTGGTGGTTATGATTTGGCTATAGGAGAAAGCAGCCACTTTTACAAAATACCTGAAGATATCAGCGGCATAGACAGCGCTCTATATAATACAGATATTGGAATAAACACAGACATCTGTCCTTATTGGGAGCAATTCGGTCTTTCAATTGGCGGTGGAATGCATGAGCTCGGCCATTGCTTTGGCCTAAACCACCTTGACAGCTCATTAATGATAGATTGGGATAACCCTGAAACTATAAAACGCACTTCCGATAGAAGTTCTATTATGGCTTATGGCTTCCGCCATGCAAACCGCCTGTTTGCAGTTAAAGATGGAAAGGGCATAGATTTTGAAGATGATGTCAATCAAGTTAACTGGAATTGGGGTTGGACCGAAACGGAAAGTCCTGTCGATTCCTTTATTCAAAATGATTGTCAAATTCTTAGTGACTCAGCATGGATTTGTTACAATTCTTTATACGATGAGGCTGAATGGAATAAAAACACCTTAAGCGGAAATGCACAAATATTCCACAATACAATTTCTTCAGGTAATGTTGTTGGTAATATCGGTGTAGGATATGATAATGCTCTGACCTTTAACGATATCTACACAGACAAATCCGGCACTTATATGATTAGAGTATATTATATTTCGGAAGAGAATCGCTCATGTACAATAAGTACAAACGGGAATCCCGGAATCTATTATACTTTTGAAGGCAAAAACTCCAACACCCCTGTCTATAAAGAAATACCTGTAGATTTACAAGCTGGATATAACACTATCAAACTTTATAATCCAAACGGCTGGGCACCCGACATTGATAAGATAAGCCTTCCTTTTACTCTTTCGAATTCTTTGCCGCTTATCTTTGAAGCCGAGTCACCTTATAATACTTTCGGTGGTAATGTAAGCATTTGGATTAATTCAAGGTTTTCTGCATGCAAAGCTGTTGGAGGCATAGACAATGACAACTTTTTAATATTTAATAATGTATTCGTTGACAGAGACGGTGATTATACCTTAAGAGTGAGCTATATAACAGGTGATGATCGTACCTGCAATATAAGTACAAACCATGATAAAGGCATATCCTATTCTTTTACAGGCTCAGATTGGAATACTGTATCTACTAAGGATATTACATTGAATTTAAGGGAAGGAAACAATAGAATTAAATTCTATAATGAAAACAGCTATGCGCCCGACATTGACAAAATTGAAATAATAGGTATACCCTATAGTGATACTTCATACAACGATATGCTTCCTTCTATAGGTGACCTACCTTCGTACAATGATACTTCTTCTTCTATTGAAGAATTACCTTCTTACAACGACACACCTTCTTCTAATGAAGAATTACCTTCTTCTGACGTCGACTTTTCTTATAATGACAATTATATACCTCCGTACTATGACAATCTAACTTCACCTATGTATTCTGTTAATGCTGAATATTATAATACCAATAACCAAAGCCCCATAAATCAGATCAGCTCAAATTTAAAAATTACAAATAGCGGTTCAGAACCGATTAATTTATCCGATTTAAAAATCAGGTATTACTATACAATTAACGGTGTAAACAGTCAGAATTTTTTCTGTGATTATGCCAGTATAAATAACTCCAATACTATTAATTCATCAAATGTAACGGGTACTTTCGTCGAACTTTCTAGAAGAAGCTCATATGCAGACTATTACCTTGAAATAGGCTTTACAAATAATTCTGAAATTCTTTACCCGGGCAGCCACATTAATATGTGTACAAGGATGTCAAAATCCGACTGGTCCAATACGTATATTCAAGAAGATGATTACTCCTTTAATTCTTCATCAGAACTAGATATGTCAAACATGCCTATCTATATATCTGGCGTTAAAGTGTTCGGTACAGAACCATAAAAACTTTATGCACCCCTCAACAAAAATCAACGTTGCTTATTATTCCTCTTTTTGCTACAATAATATAAGTATAGATTGCTAATTTTAAGGCATTATGACCTTTATAAATAAGGTATTTATAAAAAACACTTAGCAATTTGCAACCAAAAAATTAAGGACTTTTTGGTTGCAATAAACTACTAACTAAGATTTTTTAAACGCTTACATAAAAAGGTTAATAACAATTGAAAACTTTCATGTTATTTTCGGTGTTTTAAATAGCTCATACTTAAGGTTTGACAACAAACATAAAAATGTATTGGAGGTATACAAAATGTGCAAGAAACTGAGTATCTTCTTTTGTGTAACTTTATTAGCCATGACACTTACAACTAATATATTCGCAGAAGGAAATCTCATAAAAAACGGTTCCTTTGAAGATGTACAGAACGGAACTCCTACCGATTGGAACATTTATTCCTACACTACTGATGAAGGTGTATCAGAATTTAAAATCGAAACGGCGGGAGCATTTTCTGACAATAACTGTGCTACAATTGTCAACAATGTAGAAAACGATTCAAGACTTATCCAGACTATAAGCGCACAACCAAATAAAAATTATAAATTATCTTGCTATATAAAAGGTGAGAACATAGGTGATTCGGGCAATGGTGCAGTTTTGTCAGTGGAAGGACAAGTAAGTGCAACAAATCCGCTGAGAAATACAGATGAACTATGGGAGCATGTCGAAATGTATGTAAAAACTGGGGAAGGTATCAATTCCTTTACCGTTACCGTGGGCATTGGAGGATATGGAGCTATGAGCACGGGGAAAGCGTACTTTGATGATGTAAGGGCTGAAGAAGTAGACACTATACCTGATGTTGCTACTGTTGCTATAGTGGAAATGCCTAAGCAAGACGACTCAGTCTCTGACACACAATCCAAATCCGATTTCGACACAACTTCTGAAACAGAAAAAAAATCCGGTACTAACAGAATTGTATGGATAATACTTGCAGTGTGTATACTAATTGCTGCTGGAGCTACATATAACACCTTTAAAGCTGCCCCATCGGAAGAAAATACTCAATCGGATACTGATGATAAAGATTCAGTAGAAGATTTATCAGAAGTTAAAAACACAGAAGAACAAAATAATGACAGTACTAAAAATTAGATCAATAAACTTTAATTAAATTTATCATTTGCGGAGGATAAATATGAAAAAGCTATTAGCCTTTGTGGTTGTACTATTTACCTTATTAATAAATACTTCCATTTATGCAGATATTAATAATATAGTCCAAAACTTTGGATTCGAAAAAGGTTCTTTAGATAAATGGGATAAACAGTCTTATAAAAATGACGAAGGAGTAACCGAGTTCTTTATTGATGATACCGTATCACACACTGGCACTACGAGTGCGTGTATTATAAACAATTCGGCTAATCACTCAAGATTTAATCAAAAGATAAAAGTAAAAGGTAATTCCTATTACAAATTATCCTGTTGGGTCAAAACCGAAAATGTAGGTTCAGATTATACAGGCGCCAATATAACTGTAGAAGGCATTAACGATGTTTCGAACCATTTTCAGGGCACAAATGACTGGGAATACGTTGAGCTATATGGCTCAACCCAAAAAAAACAGGACAGTTTTACGTTGTCAATAGCTCTTGGGGCTTATAGTAATGAAAACACCGGTAAAGTATGGTTTGATGACGTAGTCGTAGAGAAAGTTGACAAAATTCCTTCTGGCGTTAAATTTGCCAAACTCTTCGTTGAAGAGACTCCAAATATCAATGTGAATTTACCTAAAAGTAAAAACATAGCCTTTATGACACCCTATTCAATAATCTTTTTTATTATCGCTATACTACTTTTTGTACTTGCAAAGAAAAAAATCATAAAAATAAAACCGGGACGTGAAAAAATCTACCTTATTATTTTTATGGTTATCGGACTGGCAATTCGACTAATTTTTGCTACTATCGTGGAAGGTTTCAGCGTAGATATAGGTTGCTTCAGGGCATGGTCGGCGAGAGCCGCGGGAGTTAACGGAATTTCCACCTTCTATTCCCCTGATTACTTTTGTGATTATCCGCCTTTTTATATTCTTATACTGGGACTTGTAGGATCTATATCTAATTTGTTTCAATCTGCAAGAATCTTTATACCAGACCTAATAATGATTAAACTGCCTTCTATCATTGCGGATATTGTCACTGCATTTCTGTTATACAAAATTTCTGGTAAACGCATTAATAAAACTGTGAGTTTCATACTGTCCATTCTCTATATCTTCAACCCCGCTGTTTTCATAAATTCTACACTTTGGGGACAGGTCGACTCATTCTTTACCATGATTTTATTATTAGCAATACTGCTGATTGATGAAGGTAAATTTAGCTTTGCTACCATTTTGTTTACCCTTTCTGTGTTAATGAAACCGCAAGGTATAATTTTCCTTCCTGTTATAGGATATGAACTTATAATTGATTTTCTAAAAACAAAGAAACTTAAGAATATTGGGTTGTCAGCTTTGTATGCCATTATAACCACCCTTATAGTTGTAATTCCGTTTTCAAACGGGCGTTCTCCTAGTTGGATTATTGAATTATATAAAAATACAGCCGGCGGGTATACTTACGCTTCAATGAACGCTTACAATTTATTTAGCCTCTTTGGAGCAAACTCAAAATTTGATGATCAAACACTTTTCATATTCAGTTATTATGGCTGGGGCATGTTCTTTATTGTCTTAACTTCCCTGTTTACAGGATTTTTGTATTTTTCAAACTTCCTAAAGCATAAGCAGGCAGCACTAAATATTGCTCCACTTGCCGCGCTAATACAAATGACAGGTGTATTTGTTTTATCCACAAGAATGCATGAGAGATATCTATTTCCTGCTATAGCCTTTGCACTGCTTTCATATATCTTTTATAAGGACATCGGATATCTGCTGATTTTCGGCGGAGTAAGTGTTACAGGCTTTGTCAATACTTATGATGTTCTCACACGAATGTTTTTAACAGATAATCCGCATATACCTGCAGATGATACCTTGCTTTTCATCGGCTCACTTGCAAATGTAGTTATATTAATCCTTTTATGCATAGTTTCAATCCAGACGGTTATGAGAAATAAAACAATACCTCTGGATTTACAATAACTAATTTAGGGGGGTGCTTTCAGCGTGTCGAAAAAGCTATCGGGTATTTGCTTTTTATTATTGCTACTAACACAGTTTATATTGCCGCTAAACTGCTTTGCTGCAAGTGAAAACCTTGCACAAAACCCGGAATTTGAAGAAGGCAGTATGGGCGGTGAACTTCTTTGGATATCTGAATGCTGGGATAAAAAAGAAGGTGTTACTCAATTTTTGCTGGATGAACAGCAAGTACGTATAGGTTCTAGAAGTGCTTTAATTATAAATAACGCCGCAAATGATGCAAGGTATAAGCAGACTGTTAATGTCAAGGCAAATACCTATTACAGAATGTCCTGTTGGATAAAAACGCAAAATGTTGGATCTGAGAATAAAGGTGCCAATCTTTCCATTGATAATTCTTTTGATTCATCAAAGGATCTCAAAGGCACAAGCCACTACTGGGAATATGTAGAACTCTATGGGAAGACAAGCCCAAGTCAGGAAAGTTTTACTCTTACAATAGGTATTGGTGGCTATGGCAGTACAAATACAGGCAGAGCGTGGTTCGATAGTGTTGAGGTGGTTGAACTTGAAAGTTTGCCTCCTGGTAAAACTTTTGTAAGCATGGACCCAAACTGGAACGCACAACAAAATCAGACAGGCACTAGCAAGTTTAATCCTTTTTTTATAGGATTCGCAGTTATAATGGTAGGAATGATACTTTCTGCCTTCATTATTGTATATAAAAACAAGAAAGCAAGCCCACAAAGTAGAACATCTTCACCAGTTAGCAATGACGGGCTTCCTGCAAGATCTCATCTTATCAAAGTTAGATTTGACAAAAAAGACTTTATTATTATGGCTTCAATGTCTCTTATATATCTTTTGGTGGCTCTATTTAACCTTGGAGATTTTAAAGTACCTACTACCTCTTGGCTTCCGGCGGAATCAGAAGAAAATTTTGTTATTGATCTAGGTAAGGACACCACTTTATCAAGAATTTATTTTTATTTAGGACTAGGAAGTGATAGAAATGCCTATGGAAATTACAGAGTTGAATATCTTGATAGAGAAAACGGATATATGCATTTGGCAACCTTCGCAAAAGAAGATATGTTTATGTGGAAATATATTGACACTGCACCTGTAGAGACAAGAAGACTTAAATTCATAGTTGATATTCCCGGTGGAACCCTCAATGAAATAGGTATAATGGAATTCGGAAGCGCTAAACCTTTAGAGGGAATTACAATAGTTGAAAAAAATATTAATGAAAAAAGTACCGGCACTGTAGAAAACCTGTTTGATGAGCAAAGTCTCGTAGTTTTCAATCCTTCCTATAAAAGCGATATGTACTTTGATGAGGTTTATCATGCACGAACTGCCTATGAGCATATAAATAAAATAGAACCTTTTGAAACAACCCATCCCCCATTAGGTAAGGTCATTTTGTCTTTAGGTATACTGCTTTTCGGAATGGTACCTTTTGGTTGGAGAATAATGGGAACATTATTTGGGGTAGCTATGATTCCTGCAATGTATGTTTTCGGCAAAAAAATGTTCCACAAGAGGTTCTACGCCTTTTCCACAGCATTTCTTATGATGTTTGAATTTATGCACTTCAGCCAGACAAGGATCGCTACCATTGACAGTTATGTTACCTTCTTTATTATACTTATGTATTATTACATGTATGATTATTTCGTAAATAAGTCCTATGTTTTAGGCTTTAGAGAATCTTTAAAACCACTGTTTTTAAGCGGTCTGTTTTTTGGGCTTGGTGCCGCTAGCAAATGGATAGCTTTTTATGGCGCTGCAGGTCTTGCACTGTTATTCTTTATAACAAAGATAAGCGAATACAATGATTATAAAAAGCTAATTACCAAAGCTCCGCCAAAAGGCTCTTGGGTTCATCGTTTCTTCCCTCTTTATGTTAACTCAACAGTTTTGTATTGCATATTTGCCTTTGTCTTAATGCCTTTACTTGTATATGTCCTTTCATATACTCCTTGGATGATGGTTCCTGGAGAAGGTCACGGACTTAACCTCTTTTATGAAAACTCACAGAGTATGCTAGATTATCATTCCAACCTTGTAGATGACCATCCTTATCAATCAGCATGGTGGGAATGGCCTATTATGACAAAACCAATGGCCTTCTATTTTGGAAGTAATTTAGCCCCAAATATGGCGTCAAAAATCTTCACGATGGGTAATCCTGCTATATGGTGGACAGGAATTTTTGTATTTGGCGTTTTGACGGTATTTGCACTTTCTAAAGTAAAAAAACACTTTGTTCCTATATTTGCTGCATCGGCCATTACTTTTGTATTTATGGTTTTCCCAAGCCCTCTAGCAAACTCCATAAAAATTGGAAGCATAGAAACGTGGTTTATGTCCATATGCGCAACTATTTTAATGCTATTGCTCTTAGTTTTCAAATTTGACAAAAAACAGTTACTCGTTTCAATTGCTTCATATATAATTTCTCTTGTTACAATACGGATTTTTTACGAAGCAGAAAGAAATACAAACTTTTTAAAACAATTAAATACCCGCCTGGCAATTTTAATTTTTCTGGTAATATGTGTTTCTATATTGTTCAGAGGGATATATAAATACGACAGAAAACTTCTCTTAATAATGGCGGCGATGGTATTTCAATATGTACCGTGGATATTTATTACAAGATCGACCTTTATATACCACTACTTCTCTATAGTACCGTTTTTAATACTTTCAATAGTTTATATAATTAAGATTTTTGTCGATAATTATCCTAAGGGAAAAATTTTAGCCTATATCTATTTAGGTTTGGTATTTGCACTATTTGTACTTTATTATCCTGGACTTTCAGGACTTGAAGTACCGGTTGAATACATGGGTAATATGAAATGGTTTGGCACTTGGTATTTTTAATTAAGGCTTAGGAGGAAATTTTATGTCAGAAAGAATAATATGTTCTGTTGTAGTACCACTTTATAATGAGGAAGAAGTTATCCTCGAAACTTATAATCGGCTAAAAAAAGTCATGGACTCTTTAAATGAGCCTTATGAAATAGTCTTTGTAAATGATGGCAGCAGAGATAAAACAGCTCAAATGGTATATGAAATATGCAACAAAGATAATACAATAAAGTTCGTAGATTTTGCTAGAAATTTTGGTCATCAGACAGCCATCACTGCCGGAATGGATTTTTCTGAAGGTGACTCTGTTGTAGTAATTGATGCCGACTTGCAAGATCCTCCGGAACTGATTCCTAAAATGATTGAAAAATGGCGCGAGGGCTATGATGTCGTTTACGGCAAAAGGGCGAGCAGAAAAGGTGAAACCTTCTTCAAGAAGCTTACCGCAAAAATATTCTACCGCTTCTTAAGAAGCATGACCGATGTTGATATTCCGGTTGACACCGGAGACTTCCGATTGATTGACAGAAAGGTTTGCGAGGCTCTAAAACTCGTAAATGAGCGAAATAGATATATACGGGGTATTATAAGCTGGCTTGGCTTTAAACAGGTTGGAATTGAGTTTCATAGAGAAAAACGTTTTGCAGGAGAGACAAAGTACCCACTTAAGAAAATGTTAAAGTTTGCACTAGACGCTATAACTTCATTTTCATATAAACCATTAAAACTTGCATCTTATGCCGGTATGCTTTTGTCCTTTGCAAGCTTTGTTTACCTTCTTGTAGTTCTTTATACCAAGCTTTTTGTCCCACAGGTGACACAATCCGGCTGGGCTTCTACAATTGCAGTTAACCTGCTTTTTAACGGTATTACACTGATGATTCTCGGTATTATAGGTGAATACATCGGAAGGATTTATGATGAAGCAAAAGGAAGACCTTTGTATATTGTAAGGCAGACTAAAAACTTCTCAGAAGATAAATCCGATAAAATTGTAGGTAGAAAATAATTCTTACTATTAAAAGCTCGAAGGTTTACCCCTTCGAGCTTTTGTTTTGTGCACTTTAAAACCCTGTTTCACTAGCACGTACTAACGAGCAACATAGTTTGTTAACCACGATTAGTAAAGGTCTTAATGCGCCTTATAATGGCTTTAAAACGCAATTGGAATTCTATCTTAGGCTTTTTTAAATTCTTACTTCAAATAAAATAGAACATTCTTCATAAATGTACAAAATAAAAACCTTGTATACTGATTTATTACAATCATACAAGGTTTTCTTTTGGTGGGAGGAGATGGATTCGAACCATCGAAGTCATAGACAACAGATTTACAGTCTGCCCCCTTTGGCCGCTCGGGAACCCTCCCATGTTGGAGCTGGTGGACGGAATCGAACCCCCGACCTATTGATTACAAGTCAATTGCTCTACCTGCTGAGCTACACCAGCATATTAAGTTTTATTGGCGACCCGGAAGGGGCTCGAACCCTCGACCTCCAGCGTGACAGGCTGGCATTCTAACCAACTGAACTACCGGGCCGTATATTTGTTTGGCCTGCTAACTGGTCTACCAGCCATTTTCCATTCTGATAGACCAGCACTTAACACAGGTTATAATGGTGACCCATAGGGGATTCGAACCCCTGTAGCCGCCGTGAAAGGGCGGTGTCTTAACCGCTTGACCAATGGGCCATATATATAATCGGCTTTCATTTTGCTGTACACCTTGCGTCAACCGACAAAATATATTCTAACCAGATTAGAGCAAAAAGTCAAGCATATTTTCAAAAATAATTTGTAGAATTTTATACCCATTTTAGCATTCTATAGTTAATATTATTGTAAGCCTTATCCCCCTAGGGTTCAAACCATACAGATTACTAACAAACAAAATTATATAATTTTACAAAGAAGGATAATAATTACCCTTTAGCACTTATTTCTTCAATAATTACCCCTTTCTCACCTTGTATTGAAGCTAATAAATCTTCATAGTATTCATCTTTCTCTGTTATTAATTCCCAATATACTGAATCCCAATTATTTAGCAGAACTTCAAAATTGAGCTCACTTGTTACTTCTTTATTTAAAATCAAATTTATTAAACCCTCTGCCGACGAAACCTTCATAAGCTCAACTACTTTTTCAAAATATCCGGAATCCCCATAAAAACACATTAGTTCATTCCAATCGTCTTTTACATAAACTCCGTACTTTTTCATAAAACTATTATCAACAAGTATATATTCACCCTTCTGTGATATTACAGCAGAATCAAATTCATCTAACTCTACTTTTATATCCGATTCACTGTCGGGATACCAGTCAATGGGCAGCGTGAAGGAATCATTTGTAAGTATCCAGAAGCTGTTCTCGGCCTTAAAAATTAAGTTTTTAAAGTACAAATAAAACCTTGAAGTGCTTTTTGGTATATCTTCATTATGGTATAACCTTAGAATTCTCATATTAAGCTTCACCTCCACAAGATATGTATTAGGTAATAAAATACTTCCTGAAACGGAAATTGTTTATGATATTTAAAACCATACCATAATTCTAATTGAAAATTCAGCCAGTTTATAGTACATTCTATGAATACAGAGGTTATACCTTTCCGATTTACTTTTTTCATTCGACGTATTATCCATAATTAACAACTCCTACTCGTCATCATCCATTAAAAAATTAAATATTAATCGAACCTTTTGATATTACTTGATTTATAGCAACTGGAAACAAACAACTCTACATCCTATTTCAAGCCTGCTTTTAAAAGGGCTGGTGTCATTACATTGATGGCTGGAGTTTCTTTAATTTTTTACTAATATATTTGCTCAAATAAACAGGTGAAAGAACTGTACCCATTGTGTCATTTTTATAAATCTCTATAGTAAACTCTAATAAGAAAAAATAGCTTTCCTGACATATATAGGAGTTGAAATATATCACTTAATCGACTACTATATTGTTATTAGATAAATCACGATAAAAATCGTACATTACGGCGAGCATGCAGACAACGATTCTAGCACACATGCGAAATCTGAAGGGAAAAGATTTTTTCGCGATTTATTGATATTTAAAATTTATTAGGGGGTAATAAAATTATGGATGATATTAATTTTTTCAAATCACCTGCTGATTTTGATGATGTACAGGGAAAGCCTCTCAATGGGTGGGCCAAGTTCATTGCATACACATTAATTGTATATGGTGCTTTTTGTTGCATTGGTATAATTACAGCTGCTATAGGCATTCCGTTAATATTTGCAGGTCTGAAGCTTTTAAAATCTGTTGAAGATACAAAACAATTTGCAGAATCAAACAGTTACTACTATTTATCAAACGCAATGGATAATCTAAACGGATGCTTTAAGATTTTGGGAATTGTAACATTAGTTTCACTTGCTTTATCTGTTTTAGTGATGATTCTATATATCGTAGTATTTGTTGTTTTCTTATCATCATTATCAGGTTTCTAATCATAGAGTTAGTACATACAATCACTTTTATAATAAATATAGCAGGTGTAAATTCGAATAAGGATTTCTACCTGCTTTTTGTTTAATAATTTCACAACTTCAAATTCAGTATTCAGAATATTAAACTAACATCCGATTTGAGTGTATAAACACACTTCAAAGGGGATGTCTTTTTATGGAGATTGTAATTTCTAAAGATCCTGGTGCTCTGCCATTAAGCTACACGAACCCCTTTTAAGGGTAATCATGAACGGACTCGAACCGTTACTCCCCAGGTCCGGGCGATGATGGTACTCTTGGATTATTTGACAGGTTGGCACATGATAAAAATAAAAAAGCTTTTGAAGAAGCAAAAGAAGCAGGTCTTCCAACGATAACAGTTCTCTTATCGGGAAGGCCTAGAATAGTCACAGAAGAAATTGTAGATTGGGATGCTTTTGTAGCAGCATGGTTACCAGGAACGGAAGGAGATGCAGTGGCCGATGTTCTCTATGGTGATTTTAATTTCTCCGGAAAGCTTCCTTTATCGTGGCCTCAAAGTGTTGAACAGATTCCGATAAATAATGATGATTTAGGTGGTAGAGAACCGTTATTCAAGTATGGTTTTGGACTTGAATATTAATTTTGAAACTAAAAAAATAAGACTAACTTTAATAAAAAGCGATGGAGACGTATTTGACTCCTTCGCTTTTTGTTTTTATGTAATAGATCAGTAGTGGGTGCATGTAATAATAATGGATTCAATTTTTTGTATCTGTCATTTAGCCCGTTAGCCAACATAAATGGCTGATATCTGTCCATAAAATTCTCAATCTGCAATTCATCAATCATTATAGAATTATACTTTGGAGCAAGTACAAATCTTAGAACAATGACAATACCTGATAATGCAATCGAACTTAGAAATGCCAAGACATATTTGTCATTACATATACTTCCGTGCCCTTTACTTTTCTAGGTTTCCTTATACGCTTTGCATCTTTAGGAAATTCAGTTTTTAAAAAAGAAATTAGCTCCTCCATCTTAATCCTCTTATCGTGTTTCATTTTGGCACATTAATTTTGTTTGTTCCATTACTATATCCACAGCCTTTGGAGTCTTATCCGGTGGATATCCGTACTTTTTAAGCAGTCGTTTAATTGTCATTT
>CAYXPB010000098.1:0-16551 GCA_964466645.1 uncultured Acetivibrio sp.
ACCAGCGACACGAGGATTTTCAGTCCTCTGCTCTACCGACTGAGCTATCTGGGCAAATTGGCGACCCGGAAGGGGCTCGAACCCTCGACCTCCAGCGTGACAGGCTGGCATTCTAACCAACTGAACTACCGGGCCAATTATGGTGGGCACTATAGGGCTCGAACCTATGACCCCCTGCTTGTAAGGCAGGTGCTCCCCCAGCTGAGCTAAGCGCCCATACCACCATATCGCATTTCAGCGACAATTGATAGTATACAAAATAAATCACATTAAGTCAATACCTAAATCGGTATTATTTTAAATTTATTAATTTATTGCTTCGACATACTCCCATTTTCTCTTTAATACACAGTTAATTACATACTTATAATAACTTTTTACACTAGTTCTAAAAACACTTATCCATTGGGTTATGCCATGTTTTTATTCGATAAGACGCAATAAGTCCTCTTCTGAAAATTGATATTTTGAACTACAAAAATAGCAACAGGTCTCAGCACCACGCTGTTCTTCAATCATACTTTCTATTTCTTTTTTACCAAGACTCATTAAGCCTCTTTCCATTCGCTCCCTTGTACAGTTGCATTTATATCTACAAGGTGTCTGTTCCCCAATTTTAAGGTTCATTTCACCTAGAATAAGCTCCAAAATATCCTCCGGAGTCTTTCCCTCTGAAAGGAGTTTGGTTACTGAAGGCAGCTCGCTTATTTTTTCCTCAATAAGTGTTATTGTATTCTCCTCGGCACCTGGCATCAGCTGAATCATAAACCCTCCTGAGCATTGTATCAGATCTTCCGAATTTGTTAAAACGCCTAATGCAACTACAGAAGGAATCTGCTCCGAAGAAGCATAATAATATGCAATATCCTCAGCTATTTCACCAGAAACCAAATTTACATAGCCAATATAAGGTTCTTTCATCCCAAGATCTCTAATAACATTTAAGTAGCCATTTTCTCCTATTGCTCCTGCAACGTCATACTTGCCGTTTTGATTTAGCGGCAGGTATGCTAATGAGTTATTTACATAACCCCTTACATTCGCGTTCATATCGGACACTACAACAATTCCTCCAAGGGGTCCATTCCCTTTTATCTGTATTGTAATTGTATCCTTTGTACTTTTTAAATACGTAGACATCAAGGAAGCAGCTGTCATAGTTCTGCCTAATGCCACAGAAGATAGCGGCGACAATCCGTGTATATCCCTTGCATCCTTAACCATATTCGAAGTAATTGCTGCAACCGCTCTCACTGTACCTTCTGCTGCAGTTGCCCTAATTACGTAATCTCGCATAATCTATCCCTTCCTTAAATCATCGAATTAATAAGAAATTCATATAACTATACCTAGTCCTTTTCCCAAAAAAACTATAAACTCATTTCTAATTTTTTGAGAAGGTATATACGTTTTTCTATTGAACTCCAATGCTTAATTTAAATCCATTCTAGAGTAAGAAATAGTGAAACCCCGGTATAAATATACCGGGGTGAGTTCGGCCATCTTTATATAATATTTTTAGACACCGATTAGGCTCTTGTTACATTTGAAGCCTGAGGCCCTTTAGCACCTTCAACCACTTCAAATTGTACTTCTGTACCTTCTTCTAATGTCTTGTAGCCATCCATGTTTATTGCTGAAAAATGAACAAAAACGTCATTTCCGCCGTCTCTTTCGATAAAGCCGAATCCTTTCTCAGCATTAAACCATTTAACTCTTCCTCTCTCCATCCTGCACTCCTCCTGAACTAGATACTTTAACTTAGTATGCATATTTCCATGTCATTACTAAATCTTTAACAGTTTATCATAATTTGCTATGGCTTGTCAATCCAATATTTCTTATATTTTTAAAATTATTGGCATTTTTAAAGCCTCCAAAGGAATTCGTTTAAATCTATTTTGCCGTCTTCATCAAAAGTTATACCTTCTGCCTCAAGCATTTCCTTTTGCACCTCCATACCTCCAAATGCAAAGCCTGAGCTTATTTCCCCATTTCTATTTACAACTCTATGACATGGCACCTCTCCAAAGTATGGATTTTTATGAAGAGCCCATCCAACAATTTTTGCTCTTTTCGGCTGACCTAACATTCTAGCTATTTGACCATAGGTAGCAACTTTCCCTTTAGGGATTTTACGTACTATATCATATACCTCTTGAAAAAATGCCACAAAAACCTCCATTTAAGTCAAGTTTTTTTGAAATCAACTTTGCAAAGCATAATAGTGTCCCTAACTATAAAAGCATAATACCATATTTCCTAGAGCAGTGGCAATTAATCAATTATTCTTTAGGAATTCCCTTAACCTTTATTGGCTTCACATACATAAAAATTTCTTTGACTTTTCTTAGTAGGAGCACACAATTTCAAATCATCGTATATTTTAAGCAACTTTAATCCGCTTGACCTTATCAATTCCTTTAACTCAGTTTTATCATAGGCTCTTTCATAGTGAATCTCATCATATTTTTTGTAATCCTCGCAACCTTTCACGAAAAATGTTAATTCAAATTCACACACCTTTGACCTAGTATTATAATAGTTCTGCCATATGTAAGTTGCTTCATCGGAAATATCATAAAATACATTATTGCTAAGAACATTTTGAAATTTGTATGGTGTGTTTACATCGAAAATAAACAAACCTCCGGGATTTAAATAATTCTTTGCAAGCTTTAGCATTCTTTTAATGTCCTTTTTGTAAAGAATATAGTTTATACTGTCCATAAGACATACTATAGTATCAACTGTTCCATATAATTCGAAATTAGTCATATCCTGGTTTAAGTACAAAACATTTAATCCCTGTTCCTCACTTTTATTCATAGCACAGTTCAACATATCCGATGACCTATCCACACCTATCATCTCATAGCCTCTCTTAGCCATTTCGATACAAAAATTACCTGTCCCACAGCCTAAATCAAGAATCAATTTTGGCTTGTGATTATTTATACTGAGTATTTCTTCAATAAAATCTGCCCACATTGAATAATCAATATCATACATAAGCTTATCATAAATATAAGCAAAACTATCGTAAATTGAACCCACCCCCAACAAATACATTCAACCGTTTTATCATAGTATAGCATAGAAAAATATCAAAAAACAATATATCGCAGCAGTTGCTGCGATTAATGAATAGTTGTTTTATTTATTGCTCTTTCCCCATTTGAATCATCTTTTTTCTCTTTGTCATTAGGCCACCTATCCGCCCTGTTTCTTTTGCGGTAAGGCTCTTCCATCCATTCTTCTTTATCTTGTCTACTAAACCAAGTTCACTTGCCACCTCATATTTTAACTTATCATCCGTATCTTTCATTCATCAACACCTCCTAAAAGTATTATGTACATAATTTACCCAAATATACATAAAAAATGGAATGCAATTTTAAATAGGCATTCCATTTTTTATATAAACTTCTTAGTCCTTCAATAGCAATATTTAGGTTTCAAACTCCATAATAACACTCTCGCTCCCAATTATCTAATTGCATCCTTTATCACTTCAATAGCTTTCTGAAGCTGATTGTCGTCTTCTTTGGGAATCTGAGATATTGCAAAATTTTTGTACTTGTCTGAAAGATCTACTTTTAGATGAGGTTCAATCCCTACATCCTGAATGCAAACTCCGGAAGGTGTAAAGTACCTAGCTATTGTTACTTTCAATCCAGAACCATCTTCTAAATTAACCACAGCTTGGACAAGCCCCTTTCCAAAAGTCTTAGTGCCAACCAAAGTAGCCTTATTGTGATCTTTTAGCGCACCGGATAAAACCTCAGAGGCACTGGCACTGTTTTCATTTACTAAAACAGCTATAGGAATATTCAACTCAGTAGAATCGGACTTCTTCTCTTGCTTGTTCCCCTTCTTATCCTCTGTATATACAATCAATCCTTCTGGTATTAACCTGTCAGCTATTGCAGACACCTGATCATAATCTCCACCCGGATTATCTCTTAAATCAATTACAAGACCTTTTATCTTCTTCTTAAGCAAATTGTTTAAGTGTTCTTGAAAATCTTTATTTATTTCACTGTCAAACATTGAAAGCCTTATATAACCAATGTCATCCTTTATCACTTCACTATTTATATTTACAACCTTGATCTTTTTTCTTGTGACATCAAAATCTAAATACTTCCCTTCTGATGGTCTATAAACAGTTATCTTAACCTTCGTATTCTCTTTTCCCTTTATCATACTAATAATCATATCTTCATCTCGTATAGTTGTAACATCGGCATCATCAACTTTAACTATCTTGTCATCCTTAGCAATTCCCACTTCAAGTGCAGGAGATTCCGCAAAGGGCTCTACAACTGAGAGAAGCCCCTCCTCTCCCATTGTAACAACAACACCTATACCAACGTAGCTTCCTTGAGACTTTTCAGTAAATTGCTTCATCTGCTCTTTTGTAAAATATACCGTATAGGGGTCTTCTAAAGCTTCAGTCATGCCGGAAATCGCACCTTCAAGCATCTTGTTCTCATTTGTATCTTTATAATAGTATTCTTCAAGCAACGCCCTAACCTTTTCAAACTTCTTTACATTTTCATATTCGACACTTTTACTGTCAAACTGTATTGCATAGTTTGGATTAAAGTCAAATATATTAGCTTGCTGCTGCGTTGTAACCTCAGGCACAACCACATAATTTGGCGTCAAATTATGCCACAACAAAATTCCCATAGCAGTAATAACATTTGTCATTAAAACAACAACAATAATGGGCAGAATCTTTTGAAAAAACATATTTTTATTCAAATCATAAACACTCCCTTTAATCCCCTAATGGTTTGGATTTTAATTTGTAAAATAAACTTTGGGGCCTTAAGCTCCTTATTTTTTGGTTCTTTTCTTTCAACTCAAGAAAAAACTTTAGCATACTGAGCCCTCTACTTTTGCCTATAACATCAATACTGTCAGCTTTAGGACTTTTATCATTATATCATATGCTCGTTGATTAAATAATATAATAAGCTCATTTTATTACAAAAATCTTAAAATTTATACAAGCTAAAGCTTATAAACTAAACACCTTAACTCGAAATAAGGCCCGGGTAATTCCCGGACCTTTTATTAACATAGGTAAACAATTCTATTTACTTACATAATTTAATGGATTTGTAGTAGATCCGTTCTTTCTAACTTCAAAATGCAAATGAGGTCCTGTCGACATTCCTGTACTACCTACCTTTGCAATAGTATCGCCTGCTTTTACAGACTTTCCTACACTAACTAAAAGCTTGCTACAGTGCGCATACAGGGTCGTTATACCTCCTCCATGATCAAGTACAACTGTATAACCATAACCATTTTGCCACCCGGCCATAATTACAGTTCCTTTGTTGGCCGCTACTATTGAAGTTCCTTGTTTTGCAGATATATCAATACCAGTATGCATCTTATATTTTTTTAGTATAGGGTGAAGCCTGTTTCCATAGTAAGATGATATTTTTGAAGAGCTAGGACTAGGCCAGGTCATACTTCCACCGGCATAAGCTCCCTTTTTTTGAAGGTTTTTAATCTGGCTAACTAACGCATTTGATTGACTTATTAGTTTGTCTTCTTCCTGTTCAAGCTTCTTCAATTTGGTGTTTATTTCTTTTATTTGATTGTCTAAACTAGCCCTTGAAGCACTTAAATTGTTTATTGTTACTAAAGATTCATCAGCCTTTGACTGAATCTGTTCCTTTTGTCCGACAACCAGTTGCTTCTTGAATGCAATATCTCTCTTTGCTTCCTTTATACATTCGACAATCTCTTTATCCCTCTTGCTGATTGTAGATACCAGCTCAAGTCTTTCAAGAAAATCAGTCACACTTTTTGACTCAGCCAATGTATCTAAGTATGTAAAATCGGAATTTTCGTACATTACCCTTATTCTGATTTTCAACAGTTCCATCTTATCATTGTACTCTTTTTCACTTGCTTCTATCGATTTATCGAGCTCTTCAATGCCTTGGTTCAATTCACATATTTGGTCTAACAATTCATCATACTCGTGCTTTTCTCTCTTTTGAGCCGATTCAATTTCTTCTTGCTTTTCTTTTGCAGTTTTTAACTTCTTTTCTTCACTCTTTTTTTGCTTGGTCAAATCGTTAATCTTTTTATCAACGGTATTTTTTTTGTTTTGAGCATCCGTGAGCTTATCCGCAAAAACGGGCACTATGAGTGACATACCAACTACAAGAGACATTAAAATGCACAAAGCTTTCTTCACGTCCAAATACCTCCTAGCATAATTCTTTTCATTTGTTTGATTTAATTACATATGACATGATAACCTTTATTTTTCTCTTTAGACCTAAAGAAAAACTATGAAAAAGATAATTATGCCACACAACTCTAAACTTGCAGATATTTCCTTATTGAAATAGTACTTCCAAGAGTACCAATTACAATACCTACCAACGCAAAAGTATAAATCACATTAAACTGCAGCTCTCCCAAACTAATCAATGAAAAAATATTTACTTCCTCTGTCACCATCCTTAAAATAATTGCGTACACAATACTAATAGATACAAAACCTATAGCTGCTCCAACTAATCCTATTATAACACCTTCAACAACAAATGGCCACCTAATAAACCAGTCAGTTGCTCCTATATATTTCATTATATTTATCTCTTTTCGTCTGGCAAATACCGTTAGTTTAATGGTGTTTGATATAATAAACATCGCTATTGCCAGCAAAACGATTATTAGAGCCATATTGCCAATCTGTACCCAAGTTGCTATCTTTAAAATAATATCTACTCGCTCCTGAGAATATCTCACATTTCCAACGCCTTGTATTGATTTAAAGGCAGAAACGACATCCTGTGCTTCTTTTAAGTTTTTCAATTCTACAATAAACGAAACAGGCATAAAGTCGTCTCCGAGTCCCTCAACAACATCCTGGTCGTTCCCTAACATCTCCTTAGCTCTGATAAGCGCTTCTTGTTTTGATACATAAGTAGATTTTTTTACTCTAGAATCACTTTTAATACTCTTTTCTATTATCGCAATCTGTTCATCGTCTAACTCAGGCTCGCAAAAAACTTGCATTTGAGGTTGTTCCTTCAACTTTTGTGTATTATAGCTTAGATTTATTGCGATTGCCAAAAACACACCTAATATAATCATTGAAGCTGTAACAACACCCACAGAAGCCAATGACATAAGCGCATTTCTATAAGTATTTATTAAACCTTCTTTAACTATATACTTTGTTGTTCTTAACTTCATCTCCGTACTGTCCTTTCTCCTGATCCCTAACTATGATACCTTTGTCAATAGCAATTACTCTCTTTTTCATCGAGTCTACTATATTCTTCTCATGAGTGGCTACAATCACAGTAGTACCTCTACAATTAACTTCGGATAACAACTTCATTATTTCCCAGGAAGTATCAGGGTCTAAGTTCCCTGTAGGTTCATCAGCAATAAGCAATGCAGGATTATTAACTAAAGCCCTCGCTAGTGCGACTCTCTGTTGTTCTCCCCCTGAAAGCTGTCCCGGATAAACATTAGCTTTCTTACTAAGCCCTACTAAAGCTAAAGACATTGGTACCTGTCTCCTAATCTCCCTCGGAAGTGCTTCTGTAATCTGCATTGCAAAAGCAACATTTTCATAAACTGTCTTATTAGGGAGAAGCCTGAAATCTTGAAAAACTGCTCCTAAGCTTCTCCTTAAATAAGGTATTTCTTTACGTTTCAATGCCGAAACATTGTACCCGTTTACAAAAACTTCTCCCGTACTTGGATCTTCTTCCTTTAAAATCAGTTTTAGCATTGTAGATTTCCCAGAACCACTCTGCCCTACTATAAAAGCAAATTCGCCTTTAGCTATATTTATATTAACATTATTAAGTGCTAAAGTTCCATTAGTATATTCTTTTGTAACTGTTCTGAATTCTACCACTTTAACCTCCTAAAACAACTTCATACCTATATAATTAATATTCTACGTCACCCTTAAAAACCCTTCTTTAGGTTAGCGACAGCAATATTTGGAATTCAGTTTACATAAACCTCTTATCACTATCAAGATATTTTTTTACGAGCATGGCAACCTTAAAAATTATTGCATCGTCAAACATTCTCAAGTCAAGCCCTGTAATCTTTTGAATTTTATCCAATCTATAAACTAAAGTATTTCTATGAATGTATAGCTGTCTTGATGTTTCACTGACATTTAAATTATTTTCAAAAAACTTTTGAATAGTGGACATTGTTTCTTGGTCGAGCGATTCAAAAGTGCCATCCTTGAAAACTTCGTTAAGAAAAAGCGTACATGATGTTGTAGGCAATTGATAAATTAACCTTCCTATTCCTAGTCTGTTATAATCATTTACCAACTGATTGTCATCAAATATGCCTCCTATTAATAATGCCATCTCAGCTTCTTTAAATGACCGGCCTATATCCTTTATGTTATCTACAACAGTACCAACACCCACTCTAGCCTTCACAAGTTCTGAGGAAAGTGTATCTACAATTATTTTTGAAGTTTTATTTATTTCCTTATAATCAAATTCTTGCTTAAGTTCCTTGATTAAAACAGTGCTCTCATCATCTAAAATAATAACAAAATCTTTATTTTTGCTCGGAAACAATCCTTCAATTATTTCATGAGTATATATATCCTTAGCTTTTCCCGTACTTATAAGAAAAATAACCCGCTTGACGTTATTGGCCAAATGAAGTTCCTTAGCCCTTAGAGTAATGTCACCGGGTAAAATATTATCCATAATTATTCCTTTTAAAAAGTTCAGCTTGTCATATTTCTCTTCATAATAACTCTTCATGTTTATTGCATTTATCGAAATTAAAGAAAGGTATTTGTAATTCTCCTTATCTTGTGATTTTATAAAAGCAATAAACTCAAGCTTGTTTTTTACATAAACTTTAAGAAAAGATTGTCCTTCAATGATAACAAAAGGTTCTTTAGACCTCATTACTTCGATTGCTAAAGAGTTATTCTGACCATTAGTCTTTTCATTTGAACATGCCCAAACAAGTCCGGTATCATCCATAATTCCGAACTCATCATCAATTATATCCTTCACTTGATTAATCAAACTCTGATAAAGCTTAACAGACAACTTTGCCCCCCCTATCATTCCTATACAATTCTTCTCAAAAAATTTGTTCATTTAGCATATATATTTATATATATATTATACACAAAAAATCAAAAAGGGAAAGATTAAATTAATCTTTCCCTTTATATAACAGATTTATTACCTATTAATTCATTATAGTTTTCTCTGTTTCTTTGTCAAACAGATGAATCTTATTTGTTTCAAAAGCAACTTTAATTCTGTCTCCAGGTTTAGCCTTAGTTCTAGGGTTAACCCTTGCAACAAAGTCAACTTCGTCAACTACAAGATACAATAATGTCTCTGAACCGAGCATTTCTACAACTTCAACTTCCGCATCCACTATACTTTCAGATAATGTTTCGAGGTACATAGCTTCGTCATGAACATTCTCAGGTCTGATACCCATTACAACTTCTTTACCTAGATACTCAGTACCGTCAAGTTTCTTAGCTTTTCCTTCAGGAAGTTTGATGTCTTCCTTACCAAATATAAGATGTACTTCTTCACCACGTTTATCAACTTTTGCATTTATGAAGTTCATCTGAGGACTTCCTATAAATCCTGCAACGAACATGTTGTTTGGTCTTTCATACAAGTTTGATGGAGTATCAACCTGCTGAATATATCCATCCTTCATAACAACAATTCTTGTACCCATTGTCAAGGCCTCTGTCTGGTCATGAGTAACGTATATTATTGTTGTTTGGAGTCTTTGGTGCAGTTTACTGATCTCAGTTCTCATCTGAACCCTCAGTTTAGCGTCAAGGTTTGACAAAGGCTCATCCATTAAGAAAACTTTTGGCTCACGGACGATAGCACGACCGAGCGCAACCCTCTGTCTCTGACCTCCAGACAATGCCTTTGGTTTCCTTTCAAGTAAGTGTTCTATGTCAAGAATCTTTGCAGCTTCAAGAACTCTTCTCTTTATTTCATCTTTTGGTAACTTTCTGAGTTTCAATCCAAATGCCATGTTGTCATAAACACTCATATGAGGATACAAGGCATAGTTTTGGAAAACCATCGCAATATCTCTATCCTTAGGAGCAACATCATTAACAAGTTTGTCTCCTATATACAATTCACCTTCGGAAATTTCCTCAAGTCCTGCAACCATTCTAAGGGTTGTAGTCTTTCCACATCCCGAAGGACCTACCAATATGATAAATTCCTTATCCTCGATGTCTAAATTAAAGTCATTAACAGCAGTAACCCCACCAGGATATCTTTTAAACATGTTCTTAAGTTTAACGCTTGCCATTTTTTTCCCTCCCAATTATTCCGAACTATTCTACATATTAAATATACCATTTTAATAAAACCCCAGCTAGTATACTTTTTAACAAAAATCTTTTTTACGTATTAGTAACTTTGCATAAACTATTTTTTAAATTTGCACATTTTAAATTCTCGAAACCCCTATGCCCCAATCATTATCCGCCTTTTTCAGTTGATTTACAATACAGCCCTCAAAAATCAACTATATTTTCTCTAAAAACATTTTTTGAGTTTAATATATGAATATTTATAAATATTATTGAATTTTTATACATTGTTTTGTATAATTATAAATTATATCGCGAACTATACTTATGATGTATGCTAAAATCAGTTGGTTACTTTGCGTTTGAAAAGCTTAATTTTACTGAAGTGAAAATGATTTTATGAAAACATTCGAGGTATTATTTTAAAAACAAACCTTTAAAGGAGGAAAATATTATGATAAATGTAGGAATAATTGGTGCAACAGGTTATGTTGGGATAGAAATAGTTCGACTACTTCAAAACCATCCGCAAATAAACATAACCTCGGTAGTATCTCAAAGTTTTATCGGAAAGAAAATCTCCGATGTTTACCCAAATTTGAGAAATGTGTTTGATATGGAGTGTGAAGGTCTTGACATAGATAGAATTTCAGAAAAAGCTGATATATTTATAACCGCACTACCTCACGGTGTATCAAAAGAAGTTATACCAAAACTAGTTAAAAAGAACAAGAGGATTATAGATCATAGCGGTGACTTCCGTTATAAATCTGTTGAGGTATATGAAAAATGGTACAATGCAAAACACGGGATGCCGGAGTTGCTTGATATATCTGTTTACGGACTACCCGAACTTCACCGTGAAGCTATAAAGAATGCGAAAATAATAGGCAATCCTGGTTGTTATCCAACCTGTTCAATTTTAGGAATTGCCCCGTTAATTTCAAATAACCTGATTGATAAAAAGAACATTATAATCGATGCGGCATCAGGTGCGACCGGCGCAGGCAGAAGTACAGAACTTGCAAATTCCTTTTGTGAATGTACCGAAAACTTCAAAGCATACAAAGTATCTACTCACAGACATACTTCAGAAATCGAACAGGAGTTATCATTCCTCGCGGGAGAAGAAATTCTTGTATCTTTTACACCCCATTTAGCTCCTATGAAGAGAGGTATGCTAAGTACCATTTATGCAAATCTCTCCTGTGAAAAGTCTGCTTCAGAATTAATTGAACTATATAAAGAATTTTATAAAAATGAATACTTTGTAAGAATTTTAGAAGAGGGTAATTTACCCGAAACTAAACATGTAGCTGGATCAAATTATATTGATATAGGTATTGTTGTCGATAAGCGTCTAAACCGTGTAATCGTATTGTCGGCTGTAGACAACCTAGGAAAAGGCGCGGCTGGGCAAGCTGTTCAGGATTTAAATATTATGTGTGAATTACCTGAGCACACAGGTCTTGTTACGCCTGGATTGTATTTATAATTTATTACTGGAGGAATTTAAATGGAAGCTCATATGGAATCTATAATAAAAAAGGCAGAAATTTTAGTGGAAGCTTTACCTTATATACAAAAGCTTTCGGGCAAAACTGTTGTAATAAAATATGGCGGTAATGCCATGATTAATGATGAATTAAAAAACTCTGTAATGGAAGATATCACTCTTCTAAAATATATCGGTATGAATCCTGTTGTTGTTCACGGCGGAGGCCCTGAAATAAACAAAGTACTTGAAAAATTTAACATAAAAAGCCAATTTATCAACGGTTTAAGAGTTACCGACAGTTCTACTATGGAAGTAGCGCAAATGGTTTTAGTAGGAAAAACCAACAAGGAAATTGTATCCCTTCTCAACAAAATGGGTGGCAAAGCTATTGGCCTATGCGGTATCGACGGCAACTTGATAGAATGTGAGCAATATAAAGCTACTGTAAATGGAAAAGATGTGGATTTAGGTTATGTGGGTAAGATAACTAGTATAAATTCCAAACTTATCGAGTTAATTGCAAAAGATGAATACATACCTGTTGTCGCCCCAATTGGAGTAGGTAAAGATGGCCAGAGTTACAACATAAATGCCGACACCGTTGCTGGTGAAATTGCTGCTGCTCTTAAAGCGGAAAAACTAATGCTCCTGACCGATATTGAAGGAGTTAAGATGAACAAAGATAGTGACGATATAATAACTGCACTAACTGTCAACGAAACCCATTCTCTCATTGAAAGAAAAGTTATAGATGGAGGAATGATCCCTAAGGTGTTAGGCTGTGTAGAAGCGCTTGAAAAAGGAGTTGGAAGGACACATATTATTGATGGACGCATTCCTCACTGCCTTCTTCTGGAAATTTTCACCAACAAAGGTATTGGAACTATGATCATGAAAGAGAACATTCCCTATCATAGTAATGAGAAATTATAAATTTTGCATTTTTTTGAAGGATTTTTGACAATTATTTAGAATATATATATAGATGAATAAGTATGATATAAAATATTTATACTTTTATACAACAATATATTCTATAATATGAAATTACTTAAAAACTTAATAGAACTTGAAATTCCCTTGTTAAAAGGCACTACATTAAACAGGAGGATTGATTATATTGGGAAAAGACCTACTATATACAATATTAAAGGAAGGTGCTGTTGTCTATACAAGACTTTCTACAAGCAATATCTGGCATCAAAATATTGTATATAAAGTTGAGGATAACTCTGTATCAATAGCCTTAATACCTGGATATCTAGAAAACATAATAATGCCTGGGCAAACTGTAACTATAAAGCTAACCAACGAAGATATGGAATATCTTTTTATTGGTGATATATCTAAGATCCAGCCACAGTTTCCAAGCCTTGTTACTTTTGATATTAAAAATATTAAGGATTTGAAAAATTCCAGAGTCTTCCCACGATACGATGTTTATGTAGCTGCCAGCATAAAATCCGAAAATTCTGAAGACGAGCATTTCGCAATTATACATGATATTAGTTTAACAGGAATGGCTTTTTACTCAAAGAGAGACTTCGCAATAGCAAGTGAACAGCTTAATTTGACAATATTCCTTCCTAATAAAGATATAATTGCTGCTAAAGGAACTATTATAAGAAAAATCACTTATGATTCTTATATTGATTACGGAATGAACTATACTGATATGCAGGAAGAAAACAACAATTCCCTTTATTCTTTTTTCTCTATACTAGAAAAAGAGAAATCAAGATTGAGAGATACTTTCTTTAAATCCATAAAAAAACACCTTCCCTAATGCTCTCAAAACATAAAGCTATGGGAAAAGTGTTTTTATTTTATTTATCCATGTAATATTATTACTTATAAGATTTTTACTGGCATTTCGCTAAAAAAATTTGCCATTATAAGCATTGCATTTTTATGCATTTTTATGTATAATTATAAATAAACTTAAGTGGAGGTACTTTATTATGAAACTAAATGAAATTATTGATATGGACAAAAAATATTTTATGAATACATTCGGCGATAGAACCCCTGTATGCTTTGACCATGGTAAAGGTATAAATCTTTGGGATATAGAAGGAAATAAATATTATGATTTTCTTGGAGGAATAGCAGTAAGTGCACTAGGCCATTCTCATCCTAAACTCGTAAACGCGATACAAACACAAGCAGAAAAATTTATTCATTGCTCAAATCTATACTATATTGAGCCACAGGCAAAACTAGCAAAACTGTTGGTAGAAAACTCCTGTGCCGATAAAGTCTTCTTTGCAAATAGTGGGGCAGAAGCAAATGAAGGTGCTATAAAGCTTGCTCGCATATATTTCAAGAAAAAAGGCTTACCTGAAAAGTTCGAAATAATTACTTTAGATAAATCTTTTCACGGAAGAACTCTTGCTACGATAGCTGCTACAGGACAGGATAAGTACCAGAAACCTTATTCTCCATTGACACCTACTTTCTTGAAAGTCCCTATAAACGACCTTGATGCTCTTGAAAAAGCTATAAACGTCAATACCTGTGCAGTAATGATTGAGCCAATTCAAGGTGAAAGCGGTGTTAACCTTACAACAAAAGAGTACTTACAGGGTGTACGGAAATTATGTGATGAAAAAGGAATATTTTTAATATTCGATGAAGTTCAAAGCGGCCTCGGCAGGACCGGAAAACTTTTCGCTTATGAACATTTCGGCGTGGAACCTGATATATTTACATTAGCAAAAGCACTAGGAGGAGGCTTCCCTATCGGAGCACTTTTAGCAAAAGATCATGTAGCGAGTGCTTTTGAACCCGGAGATCATGGTTCTACTTTTGGTGGCAATCCTCTTGCTTGTGCAGCAGGACTTGCATCATTGGAAATAATTCTTTCAGAAAAACTTGTTGACAACTCTGAAAAGATGGGTAAATATTTGGTTGAAAAACTTACAGTCCTTGTTGGTAAATTCAACTCTATAAAGGAAATTAGGGGAAAAGGCCTTATGGTTGGCATACAGTTAGCAACCGAAAATGCTGTAGAAATTAAAAACAAATTATTTGAAAAAGGATATCTTGTAGGTAATGTTGGGAAAAGTATTATTAGGCTTTTACCCCCTCTTATAGTTTCCGAACAGGATATAGATGGTATTGTTAACACATTAGACGGTATATTATCTGAAGTATAATACACTGCACAAATATATTTTATATATGGAGGATTTGTTTATGGAACATTTAATAAGTCTTAATGATCTAACTCTAGAAGAAATCGAACAAATATTAAACCTTTCCGAAAAGCTGAAAACCCAGCAAAAAGGAGGGGTTACTCATCACCACTTATCAGGTAAGTCATTAGGAATGATTTTTACCAAATCTTCTACTAGAACAAGGGTATCCTTTGAAGTAGGCATGTATCAATTAGGCGGATATGCTCTGTTTTTGAGCTCAAACGATATACAGATCGGACGTGGTGAAACCATATACGATACAGCACAAGTCTTATCAAGATATATTGATGGAATTATGATAAGGACCTTTGACCACAGCGATGTTGAAGATCTGGCTAAATACGGAAATATACCTGTCATAAATGGACTAACCGATTTAATGCACCCTTGCCAGATTTTGGCTGATCTTTTCACAGTTTACGAGCACAAGGGAACTCTACAGGGTTTGAAAATGGCATACCTTGGTGACGGAAACAATATTGCACATTCACTGCTTCATGGATGTTCTAAAGTAGGTATGGACATTGCCATCGGCGCTCCAAAAGGTTATCAGTGTGATGAAAAGATTGTATCAGAGGCCAAAGAAGCAGCTACAATTTCAGGCTCTAATGTTATTATTACTGAAGACCCCGTTGAGGCAATCAAAGATGCTGACGTAGTATATACAGATACCTGGGTAAGCATGGGGCAAGAATCTGAAAAGCAATCGAGAGTAAAGATTTTTGAACCTTATAGGGTTGATGGCAATCTCTTCTCAAAAGCAAAGGAAGATGCTATTTTTCTTCACTGCCTTCCTGCATACAGAGGTTACGAGGTAACTCAAGAGATACTTGATGGTTCACAGTCGGTTGTATTTGATGAAGCAGAAAACAGACTTCATGTTCAAAAAGCAATAATGGCAATATTAATGGGTAAATAGAGAAATAGTGAGGCAAAAATGAATTATTCGTTCATAATAAGAAATGCGTCTGTTGAAGACACAGAAGCAATACAGATTATTACAAGAGAAGCATTTAAAAAATATATGGAAGACACTGGACTTAAGGGCTCGTTGGAAGCTTTAGAAGAATCATTGGAAGACATAAAAAATGACATCGTTAATAATGAAGTATTTGTTGCTTTTATTGACAACACACCGGTTGGTGCTATAAGAGTCAAAATACTTCCCGATAATACTGCTTATATAAGTAGGTTTGGAGTAAGCCCTGATTACCACAATATTGGTATCGGCAAATCACTAATGAATTTAGTTGATAAACTAATGTTAGCAAAAGGCATAAAAAAAGTCAGTTTACATACTGCTGCTAAATATAAGGATTTAATAAGATTCTATTACGGCAGGGGATTCTACATAGACTCAACAACTAAGGACAGAGGTTATATACGCGCTCTACTGGTAAAGGAGTATTTGTAAGTCTTGTGCCTAAATTCTTAATGTATCCATCAAATAAAGTCGTTCCGCAGCAAATAAAGATGTTCAGAAATGAAAA
>CAYXPB010000099.1:0-2463 GCA_964466645.1 uncultured Acetivibrio sp.
GTAAAGGCTAACAAAGGTTCTTGGCGCTGCAGATGGGGTTACAGTTGCATATGCTCTACTATTCTTGTTTAAAGAGTTAGAATATCCCGAATTTTAATTAAATTATATCAAAATCTGAGTCTATAAACATAAAAAATGAAGGCCTATAAGATCATATCTTATGAGCCTTCATTTTTTGTTGCAAACCAAGCATTTACATATATCTAGTTAAGTGATGCAAATTCTACAGCTTCTTTATCTTTGAAAATTGTAGCCCTTCCATGCCTTAAATCGGATAATAAGACACTGTCTTTGTAGTAGAGGAATTGAATCGTCAGGAAGGTATCATTTATTGAGAAACATTTACCTTGCCGCTCGCGAATTTTTCTACTTGGTTTATCAAAAATGATTAATTCATCCTCAGGTTTTATATCACTAAATTTCATTTAGTTACCTCCTCCTGTAGTAAGTTTTGTATTACTATTGGATAGATACTCCAAAACATAATTATAGTAAGCTAGGATGATCTAAATATTTTTAAGTGAGTATTCTAAGGTGTTTCAAAAAAATTCATTAGTCAATGTATATAGTTTCAACCCAATAATGAAGCTATAGAGCTTCAAACATAGGAACATTATTTTGCGACGCAAAAAATTTAAATCAGCTTTTTTGAAACACCCATTGACCAGTTGTTTTTTAGGAATCACCTAATTCGGGGTATTTTCCAGAATTTTATATTACGACTACTATTTATTTAGTGTTCCCTATTACTACTAATATAAACAAATCTTTAAGATTATTAATAGAAATTATCCAGTTGGTTGATATAGAAACTTCTTTCTGAACTTTCTTGAAATAGACTACTAGCAATTTTCGTGTTGTTAATCAATACCAATACTATGAATGCAAAGCAGACTTGGGAAAAGTTATTGAGATAAAAAAGGATGAAATAAGTAAATGGTTAACAGACGATATGTTGAAGTAATCCGGTATTTAATAGCATTGCTTATAATGGAAAAAATAAGTATGTAGATGTTGGGAATAACGGCATTATTAGAACCTCGAAGAATTTGATTAAATGGGATATCTGCAAATCTCCTACACTTATATCATCTTTGGGATGTAATATGGGTAAAAGGAAAGTTTATAACCATTGAAGGCAAGCACGGCGAATCAATACCCGCAAATATTTATGCCTCTGATGACGGTAAAAGATTTATTGCATATTCAACGGAAAAGTATTCGCATCAACTGATGGGTTGAATTGGTCGCTTTTGACTGATTCTATTGGTTTGGGAATGAAATTTTTGAACGGTGAGCATTTTATTATTGACGAAATTCTATGGAATGGAAATGAATATATAGGTATAGGTTCTTCAGGAGCAGATAATGCAGCTGCTATTATTATTACTTCTAAGGATGGAGTTTCGTGGAAAGGTAGGATATGTAATCCTATCTTAAGTCCTTTTGGTATAGCATGGAACGGCAAAAAGTATGTGGTAGCAGGCAACTTATTAAACGATTATGAAGGTTTAGTAAAAATAATGACATCTAGTAACGGTAAGAAATGGGGAATGGATAGTATTCCTGCTACGAATGGATATTTGTTCTATGATATAATATGGGATGGCAGTCAATTCATTGCTGTAGGAGACAACAGGTCGCCTATTCAAGAAGAAAACGGCCATGCAGCAATTGTATTTAAATCAAGAAACGGAGTCAATTGGTTACAAACTTATTAAAAGCTAATAATTTTAGAGGAACATTATGCTAGAGGTAATGTTCCTTTTCCAAGTACCCCAAAAAGTTAGACTTTTTTAGCGGGACAGTTTCGGCTGCCTCGCTATTTTTATTGTAAATAGGGTTTGATTTTAAAAAAAATATTTTAGTGTGAACTTTTTTTGTGCTCATGAGTCATACTATCAAATAACAAAAGGAGTGAAGAAAATGTTTGAAAGTATGAATACAATGGAAATTTTAAAATTACTTGCACCCTTAATAGTTTTTCAATTGGGTTTATTGATATATTGCGCTATCGATATACTTAGAAAGGGAGTAAGGAACTTAAACAAACCTCTTTGGATCGCTATATTATTTATTAATTTAATAGGTCCTGTAGCATATCTAGTTATAGGAAGAAAGAGGTGGACTGATGATTAAGATAGAAAACCTTATAAAAAACTATGGCAGGCATAATGTGCTAAAGGGTGTAGATGCTGAAGTAAAAGAAGGAGAAGTATATGGGTTTATTGGGCATAATGGGGCTGGTAAATCAACTACAATGAATATATTGGCTGGTCTTATCAGCTTTGATAAAGGTAGATGCCTTATAAACGGAAAAAGCATACAAAACAGAAGTGATAGAGCTAATAATGATATTGGATATCTGCCGGAAGAACCCAAGTTTTATCCCTATATGAATGCACGGGAGTACCTTGAATTTATAGGGTCAATGAGAGGCGATTCGAAAAGACAAACAGGAGA
>CAYXPB010000099.1:2473-16283 GCA_964466645.1 uncultured Acetivibrio sp.
ATGCTGGATATGGTTAAGCTTTCAAAAGCAGCAAAGCGTGCTATTGGGGGGTATTCGAGAGGAATGAAGCAGAGGCTTGGAATCGCTGTGGCCATGTATAATGACCCAAAACTGTTATTGCTCGATGAACCTTCTTCAGCCTTAGACCCTGAAGGAAGAATTGATGTCGTTGAGATAATATCTGAACTCAAAAGTCAAGGCAAAACTATATTTTTGTCAACCCATATACTAAACGATATTGAAAGAGTTTGCGATAAGGTTGGAATATTGAACAATGGTCAAATTGTACTTGAGGAAAATATTCATCAATTGATGAAAAGATATGTTCAGCCTGTATATGACATTGAATTTGACGGGGATGTTAATGATGAGCAATTTAATATATTAAATAAAGCAGAGTATATAGAAAAAGTAAATGTTGATGGCAGGAAAGCGGATGTGTGGATGAAAAACTTTGAACAAAATAGCACAAAGCTTTTAAAAGTAATTTCGGACTTAAATGTACCTGTGATTTCTATCAATCTAAGAAGTAACAGCCTCGAAGAGATATTTCTGAAGGTGGTGAAGTGATATGAATACTTTTAACAGTTTTAAGACTTACGTCAAGAAGGAAATCATTGAAGGAATGAGAGCTAAAAAGTTTTTGGTGCTTGCAATTGGAGTTTTGTTTTTCGCTTTATCCGATCCTATAATGCTAAAACTATTGCCTGAGATTTTAAAAAATCAGATGCAGGGAGCCGATTTGAGCATGCTTTTAGAATTAAGTCAGAAGGCGGCCTTGGAAAGTTATACAAACAATCTTTTTCAGCTATCCACCTTAATTGTTGTGCTGTCAATGATGGGTATTATATCAAAGGAAAGAAGCGATAAAACTTTGACTATTCCTGTTTCGATGGGATGCAGTATAAAGGGCATTGTTTTAGCTAAGTTATTGGTGTATGGAGTGTTCATACTATTGATTAATGTGATAGGCATGTTAATTGCATTTTGCTATTCAGGAATAATCTTTGGTTTTACCTATGGGAGTCTATTCGCTGCAACAGTTTCAGGTGCTATATATGGTGTGTTCTTTGTATTTGTTTTAAGTGTTTTGATTCTCGCAAGTAGTTTTTTCAAAAAATCCTTTTTGCCAGTAACAATTACGTTGTTATTTGTATATTTAATGCCTTTAGCGGGTTACTTTGAAATGTTAAAAAGATATTTACCAGTAAATCTTTTAACGGAAGCAAATTATTTCGCTGATCTTTTATCTAAAAACATGCTTGTGTCATTTATATGTACAATTAGTTTGACTGTTATATTTAATGTATTGTCGGTTTTTAAGCTTGAAAAAGTTGAATTTGTATAATAGCACATCTAAAAATCAGAATATGAGGTGAGAAAATGAAAAAGCTGATAATAATACCGTTAATTATACTTGCTACCTTTATTTCTATTTATACTATTGATAACTTCAAGGAAATAAAATTTAAAGTTGAAGGTGGACATATATATGGAAATTTATTGGAGCCTAGGGAAAATCCAAAGGACGCAATAGTTATAATTACTGCAGGCTCAGGACCAACCGATAGAGATGGAAACAGCCCGTTTTTGGAAGGGCGAAATGATTCTTTAAAATATCTTGCCTACCAGCTAAAGGATAAAGGGATTGCCAGCTTTAGGTATGATCAAAGATCGTCAGGAAAAAGCTATAAATCTCTTACAGACCCAAACATTAAATTTGAGCATCTCGTAGAGGATTTAGTTGAATGTATAAAGTATATCAAGGAAAAGAAAGAATATAAGACCATTTATCTGATTGGACACAGTCAAGGGGCTTTTATATCCGTTTTGGCAGCTCAACATCAAAAGGTTGATGGGGTTGTGACAATAGCTGGAGCGGCAAGGCCAATTGATGAGATACTAGTAGAGCAATTTGAGAGACAAGATGCAGGTCTTGCAAATGTTTTAAAAGAAGAACTTAAGAAAGTCAAAGAGGGAAAAGAGAGTACAGCTGAAAATAAGGAGATAAAGATGTTATTAAGCGGCCAAAATGGAGAGTTCGTAAGAAGTTGGATGAAATACGATCCTGCAGCAGAGATTAAAAAGCTTGATACACCGCTGTACTTTATATATGGCACAAGTGACTTGCAAGTAAAGGCTGTTGAAATTAATTATTTTGGCGATATAATAAAAAATGACAATTTTAAAATACTTAAGGATATGAACCATGTGCTAAAGGTTTCACCTGAGGATGAAAAGGAAAATTTAAAAAGATATTCTTTTCCGAATTATCCTCTTCATCCGGATTTAGTAGATAGCATTGAAGGATTTATACAGTGAATTCTATTAAGGGGACTAGATAACAGGGAAGGAGAATGTTTTTGGATGAAAAGGTTCTACTTGAAAAAGCAAGATCAGGAGATAGGAAGTCACTTGAATTGTTGCTCTATGACAATTACAAAATTATCTATGGTTACCTTCTTAAGCTTACTATGAACGAAGAGCTTACAAAGGACATTACGCAAGAAGTAATGGTGAAGGCTATTTTGAATATAAAAAAGTTTAAAGGAGATTCAAAACTATCAACTTGGCTTATTTCTATTGCATCAAATTTGTATAAGGATAGCATTAGAAAAAACAAATATGCTAGTAGTCTAAAGGTTGAGGAAATAACGGTGAAGTATTCCCAAAATATTGAGGATTCTGTTATAAATAAAGACACTATCAGAAGGATAGAGAATATTCTAAAGGACTTACCCCATGAAAAAAGAATGGTTTTTATTTTGAAAAACTATTACGATTATTCATATGAAGAAATTAGCACAATACTTAAGTGTCCAATTGGAACGGTAAGGTCAAGACTTCACTATTGTATAAAAAAGCTGAGAAGTTTAATTTGAAGGGAGTTTTAATATGTCTTTAAACCATGAAAAAATACAAGAAGATCTTTTAGATGTTTATTATGGAGAAAAACCCATGACAAAAGAAATCGAAATTCATCTTGATACTTGCAGCGAGTGTGCAGCCTATTGGAAGGAGCTAGACCTATTAAAAAGTAAGATTTTAACTTTCGATAGGGAAATTGAAATTGATGAGAGAATAATTGGTGGGGCGTTTAGGAAATCAAGCATTTTAATTGAAAGAAATAAAAATTTGAGAGACTTGGTTGTTTTTGCTATTATATCAAGCCTGATATTAGGTGTGTTAGGATTGCTTATATATATGGGTTATGGCAAGATTATTATTATGGCTCAGATTATTCTTATGGTCTGTGTGCCTTTATTAGTTCCGTTTATGATAAGGCAAAGACTTATGAAGGAGGAGTGTTAATGAATTGTATAAAAAATACACCTCTATGTTTGTGGGTGGTTTTAATAGGTTTATTACTGGTACAAGGCTGCTGGATATTTTGGGATGCTTTTAAAAGAGGAGAAAACAAGTGGCTTTGGGGACTGTTTGGACTATTGAATGTACCATCAAACCTAATTGTATACCTAATTGTAACCCGGGTTGTTTCAAAGCCTAATTCATGCAATGTTTGTGGCAAAAAGGTCAGAAAGAATTACAAGTATTGTCCCTATTGTGGTGAGAAGCAAAATAGAGAAAGTTAGCTATATAAGCTATGTTTTGATCTTGCTTTCTAAACTTAAGTTTATTCAGTCGAAATTATTCTAAAATAAAAAAATATGATATAATATCAGAAAGTACTTGCTTGGAATAATTACTGAATTTACTATATAAGTAAAGATATAATCTACGGATCTAACTATAGTGTATGTTGTGTTTTGTGCTGTGATTCCATATGTCTTTGATACTAAAATAATGATATAATTTATTGTGATAGCGAAAATAGAAAGCCGGGGGTTAAGTATGTCAACAACTAAAACAAATGATGAGCCGAGAAAAGAATCAAGTCTAAACAACAAGGGAAAACTGCAAAACAAGATTACCAGACATGGCTTCTTTTCTTGTTTTGCAGATATGAGTAAACTCGAATTAATACTGTTTTCAATTATATTATTTGCAGGTTGCCTGTTTAGAGTACTTTTTCTAGACAAATTTCCAGCTGGATTGAATCAGGACGAGGCCTTTGGAGGGTACGAGGCAATATCTCTGCTACGGACAGGAGCAGATTCCTTTGGTTTTCATTTGCCTGTATATCTGACCGTTTGGGGAAGTGGTATGAGTGTTCTACCTTCCTACATGATGATTCCGTGGATTGCTATATTTGGTAATAATGTTTGGTGTATTCGTATGCCACAGGCAATTCTTGGCTCAATTGCTATTGCTGCATGCTTTTTCTTGGTAAAGCGAATTACTTCTAATAACAGATCGGCCTTGATTTCAATGTTTGTGCTGGCAATTAATCCATGGCACTTTATGATGTCCCGTTGGGGAATGGATTGCAACATGGCTCCGCATTTTATGCTTTTTGCACTTTTATTCTTTTGCATAGGAATAGAAAAACCGAAGTTTCTAATCCTTTCTGCTATTAACTATGGACTGTGTCTTTACTGCTATGCACTGTTTTGGCCATTTGCAGCAGCCACTCTTTTGCTGCAGATAATTTATCTTTTTATTATGAAGAAGTTCAAATTTAACCGATACTATCTAATTTCCGGAGGCTTGCTGTTTCTGATGGCTTTGCCGCTGATGCTCTTCCTACTTGTCAATAACGGTACTATCGGCCGAATTAGTACACCATTTTTCACTGTCCCAAAGCTTATTGAGTACAGAGGATCTCAGTTTTCTTTTGAAGGCATACCTGAAAAGTTTAATAATATTATTAATATTATTATTTCGCAAAATGACGGATTGATTTGGAATGCGACCCCGAAGTACGGAGTTTTTTACAAATTCGGACTTCCTTTTGTTGCTTTAGGAATAGCGTATCTGATCAAGGAATTTGTAAAGAAATGTAGAAAAAAAGAATTTTCCTATGAAATATTTATTTTGATTCAGATTGCCGTGTCTTTCCTGATTGCATGCATGACCGATACTAATATCAACCGTGCAAACTATTTCTTTATCCCTTTGACTATCTGCATAGGATTTGGAATTTACTTTATTTCAACTCTGCTCAAAAAGGAAGTAGTGAATAATGCTCTAATTATAGGTCTTGGTATTATGCTCTGCTACTTCTGTGCCTTTGCAGAATACTACTTTACAGATTATGAGGAAGAGATCGGATACCATTTCAGTTATGGTGTGGATGATGCCATTAAATTTGCAGATACCTTTGATGCTGAGATTTATGTTACCAGCGGTATTTGCTATTCCAAAGTAATGTATTTGACTGCCGTAGACTCTCAGGAATACCGGGACACAGTACAGTATAAGAATTACCCAAGCATGTACCTTGATATCTATGGTTTTGGTAAGTATCACTTCGTGGATCAGGGGTACGAGATTAATCAAGAGTATGTTTATGTGGTAAATAATGAAGAGGCCAATCAAATTAGCCAGCATGGATTCGCAACAAAGGAGTTTGGTAATTATACAGTCTGCTATTTTGAAAACGAGGGTTGAATACCTTTTCGCCATTTTTCCTATTAGTCCATTTTTTAAAAGAGAATGGACTAATGGGGTTAAGACTGCTATAATGAACATACTGTTTTTTGGAGATGATTAATATAAATGTTATAGAGGAAGTGACTGACAAAATTGAAAATCCCCAAATGGAGATGGCTTTCAATTTTGTTCAGTACACCAATAGAAACGTATTTTTGACCGGAAAAGCTGGTACTGGGAAAACTACATTTTTGCATAATTTAAAAAAAGTATCGCCCAAACGTATGATTGTGGTGGCACCTACGGGAGTAGCTGCTATAAATGCGGGTGGAGTGACTATTCACTCTTTTTTTCAGTTGCCTTTTGGTCCCTTTATTCCTGCTCAAAATGATGAAGATAATAAAGAAAATAGGAATGTACAGAAATTTACAAGAGAAAAAATAAATATAATTCGAAGTATGGATCTGCTAGTGATAGACGAGATAAGTATGGTGCGTGCTGATGTGCTTGATGCAATAGATGATGTACTGAGAAGATATAAAAACAAATATAAGCCTTTCGGAGGAGTACAATTGCTTATGATAGGTGATATTCAGCAATTGGCACCGGTTATTAAAGATGACGAATGGGCTATTTTGAGGCAATGGTATAATTCAATATATTTTTTTAGCAGCAGGGCTCTTAATATGACTCAATATATAGGCATTGAATTAAAGCATATATACAGACAAAAAGATTCAGTATTTATCAATATGCTTAATAAAATTCGAGACAATAGTATTGACGAAGATTTATTGAAGGAAATAAACAAAAGATATGACCCTGAATTTGCAAAGAATACGCCAGATGGCTATATTATACTGACTACGCACAACCATCAGGCTAAGTCAATAAATGATAGGAAACTTTCACAAGTAAATAGCAGGGAACACTGTTTTAAAGCACATTCACAAGGGGAATTTCCTGAGTATGCCTACCCTACAGATAAGGAGCTTGTCCTGAAAGAAGGAGCTCAGGTAATGTTCGTTAAGAACGATACTTCGAGGGAAAAGCTGTTTTATAACGGAAAAATTGGTGTGATCGAAAAGATAAACAAGGACAATATTCTTGTAAAGTGTAATGAGAATGACGAATGTATTACTGTTGAGCTTGCAGAATGGCAAAATATTAAATACTCCATTAATAATACAACTGAAGAAATACAAGAGGAGATTGTAGGATCCTTCATTCAGTTTCCCTTGAAACTTGCATGGGCCATTACCATTCACAAAAGTCAGGGCCTGACATTTGACAAGGCTATAATTGATGCAAGTGCTGCATTTGCTCATGGGCAAGTTTATGTTGCGTTGAGTCGCTGCAAGACTCTTGAAGGATTGGTGCTTGGTTCGAAATTGACTCAAAGAAGCATTATCAGTGATACTACAGTTCGGAAATTTTCAGGTGAAATATCGGAGAGTCAGCCTGGAAGGGATGAATTTGAGAAATCCCAATATGAGTATCAAAAGGAACTTTTAGTTGAATTGTTTGATTTTAATCCGATTACAAGACAATTGACATACTGTTTGAAGCTGTACACTGAGAATGCAGGCAGCCTGCATGAGGGTTTAAAGAATTGTTTGGAACAGCTTATAACTTTTGTAAATGCAGATTTACTTACCATTTCGGACAAGTTTAAACCTCATTTATATAAAATGCTTGAGCTTGAACCTGATGCTGAAAAAAATCAACAATTACAGGAACGGATTTTAAAGGCTTCTAAGTATTATGTTGAGAAAATAAATGCCGGGGCATTAAGTGTTTTAGAGGGTATTGTTGTTGAAAGTGATAACAAGAGTGTAAAAAAGAGCATTGTTAAAGCTCTTGAAAAAGTAAAAACAGATATTTTGATAAAGCGCTCTTGCTTTGAACAGTGCGGGCATGGTTTTATAGTAAAAGACTTTTTAGATACGAGGGCAAAAGCTTCAATTGAAAAGCCTCAAAAAGAACACAAAAAAGAGCAGAAAGAGAGTGCTATTGATTTTACATCAAAATCTATCAGCCATCCGGAAGTATTTGAAGAGCTCAAAAGCTGGAGGAGACGTAAGGCAGAAGAATTTGATCAACCGGCTTTTTTTGTTTTGCACCAAAAGTGTTTAATACAAATTGTAGAACAATTACCTTCAACCTTAGAGGAATTACAAAAAATAAAAGGAATCGGCAAGAGAAAAGTAAAAGCTTTTGGTGAGGAAATCATTGAAATCATTGGACGGTATTGCACGGAAAATGACGTTAAAAGGTGAAAAGGCTACCAAGCAGAAGAGCGTTATTTTGCTGTGAAAAACTGTAGAATTATAGCTTGATTTAGAGTAAAATTATAAGAAAGCACGTTAACATATTGTAAAGTTTATGGAGGTAATTATGAGTTTAAATAAAGTAATATCTTTTGCAGTCGTTTTGTCACTATTTTTTTGTGTCAGTGCATGTAAAAACAACGACGATTCATCTAAGAATAAGGAACCGGCGAAAATAGTTGGAACTGTCGGTGATGAAAAGATTTCCGAAAGCGAATTTATGTTTTACTTTAATATGAACAAGAGCCTGATGGAAAATGATGCAGGCATAGAAGGTAAAAGTGATGAGGAAAAGAAAGAATTCTGGGCAACCAACGATGGAAATGAGGATAAAAAGCAAACACTTATAGCCAAAACTTTTAATGATGTAACAGATGTAAAACTTTTATTATTGCTTGCCGAAAAGGAAAAAGTGAAATTGGAACAAACCGATTTAGATGAAATAGAGGCAAATGTACAGAGTTTTATTAAAGAGCGAGGAAATGGAGACAAAGCGGAAGCTGAAAAAGTGATGAAGGAAATATATGGGGTTACTATTGAAGAATATAGATTGATTTATGAGGGGTATCTCAAAGCATACGATAAATATGCTTTAAGTGAGACTGCAAAGATAGAAATTAGTGACAGCGATATTGAGAAAAGGTTTGAACTAGAAAAGGATCAATATAAGAAGGTCAATGTGAAACATGTACTTATATATACTATGGACGTAAACACTAAAGAACCTCTTACGGAGGATGTAATAAATCAAAGAAAGCTTCTTGCAGAGGATGTTTTTAAGAAAGCTAAAGAGGGGGAAGCCATTGAAGATTTAGCCAAACAGTATTCCGCTGACCTTGGGGCAAAAGATTCAGGTGTTGAGTACACTTTAGGCAAAGGAGATACAGTTGCTGAAGTTGAAGAGTGGGCATTTAACGCAAAGGATGGTGATATAGGTTTTATTGAGACTTCCTACGGGTTTCATGTTATAAAATTCATTAAAAATATTGAAGCCTCTTTAGGTGATAAAGAGAAGAATACAATTATAAGGCATTTGCAAAATGAGCAATTTACGGATAAAGTGGAGGAAATAAAGAAAACTTATCCTTTGGTTAAAAATCAAGAGATACTAGATTCCCTAGATTTATTTTAATATTTAATCAGTAAGGTGCTTCTAAAAAACAACTGGTTAATGGCCATTTTAAAGAGGATTTAAAAATAAACACACAGACGCACTATTTAATGGTATAATAGGATAGTTATAAAAATATATAGTGTGTACTGCAAGTTTTAGAGTTTATCATCAATAGAATTTGTCTAAAATTCAATTAATGCTTAATGCAACGAAGAGAGAATCACTTTTTTGTATTCTCTCTTTTATATTTATAAATAAAAAATACATAAAAACCTGTGACTACTGTAAAAAATATTAATGGAGGTGTTTTATATTATAAAAAATGAACAGCAAATGAATGACAGAATAAGGGATCGAGAGGTTCGACTTATCGATGTTGATGGAGCAATGTTAGGTGTTATGTCATCAAAGGATGCACAACAAATTGCAATTACAAAAAATCTTGACCTTGTAAAAATTGTACCTAATGCAGCACCACCGGTATGTAAGATTATGGATTATGGAAAGAGTATGTTTGAACAGTCCAAAAAGGAGAAAGAAACCAGGAAAAATCAGAAGGTGGTTTCGCTTAAGGAAGTAAGGTTGTCTGCCACAATTGAAGATCACGATTTTGACTTCAAAGCAAAAAATGCCTGTAAGTTTCTTCAAGAAGGTAATAAAGTCAAGGTTAGTATTAGATTTCGAGGCAGAGAAATGAAATATACAGTAATTGGAAAGGGAGTTTTAGAGAAGTTTGCTCAAGTAGTAAATGATGTTGGAGTGGTTGAAAAGCAGCCAAAGCTTGAGGGAAGAAGTATGATGATGATACTTAATCCTAAAACTAATAAGGAGAAGTGATATGGTTTCGTGGAAAGGAAAAGGACTAAATATAGGTGGATTGACGGCAGAGTTACCGATTATTCAAGGTGGCATGGGTGTTGGTGTATCTTTAAGTGGTCTTGCATCAGCAGTAGCTAATGAAGGTGGAATTGGAGTTATTTCTGCTGCAGCTATAGGAATGCTAGAACCGGATTTTACAACAAATTATCTTGAGGCTAATATTAGGGCATTAAGGAAAGAAATAAGAAGAGCCCGCGAATTAACCAAGGGAATTCTTGGTGTAAATATTATGGTTGCTTTGTCCAATTTTTCTGATATGGCTAAAACAGCAATAGAGGAGGGTGTAGATATTATTTTTTCTGGGGCAGGTCTTCCTCTTAATCTACCTTCCTTCTTAAAGAAAACTAAGGAAACTAAACTTGTTCCTATTGTTTCGTCTGCTAGAGCAGCTAGTCTTCTAGCTAAGAGATGGATGAATAAGTATAAATATACACCTGACGCTATTGTAGTTGAAGGGCCTATGGCGGGAGGGCATCTAGGATTTAAAGAGGAACAAATTACAGATCCAAACTATAAACTAGAGAAAATCGTTTCAGAAGTAATTGATGAAGCTAAACATATTGAAAATATTGCAGGCAAGAGCATTCCGGTAATTGCAGCGGGTGGTATATATTCGGGAGAAGACATGTTTAAATACATTCAACTTGGTGCCTCGGGAGTTCAGATGGCAACACGTTTTGTGACAACAGTGGAATGTGATGTTTCTTTAGAGTTTAAAAATGCTTATATTAATTGTAGCAAAGAAGATATAGGTATTATAAAAAGTCCGGTAGGGATGCCTGGAAGAGCAATAATAAATGAGTTTATAAAGGATGTTAATGAGGGTAATAAAAAACCTTATAAATGTCCATATCATTGTATTGTTACTTGTAATCACGAGTGTAGCCCTTATTGCATTGCACTCTCCTTAATAAGTGCAAAAAAAGGAAAAATGGAGCATGGTTTCGCTTTTGCTGGCGAAAATGCTTATAAGGCCGATAAAATTGTTTCAGTGAAGGATTTAGTAAATTCTCTTATAAAAGAGTACGATGCTATTGCTTCAACTTAACCAATTTTGCATAGGTGTGGGAATTAAGCATATTACAGGGTGAATAATGAAGGCTTATTCTTAACAAAATATATTAAGAAAATAAAATTTATAATGTGCCTAAATTATAAGGCATTTGAGGAGGTTCGTAATAAATGACTGGAACAGTTAAATGGTTTAACGCGGAGAAAGGTTTTGGTTTTATTGAAAGAGAGGGTGGAGATGATGTGTTTGTGCATTTCTCTGCAATTCAATCGGAAGGTTATAAGTCACTAGACGAGGGGCAAACAGTGGAATTTGATATGGAAAATGGGCAGCGTGGACCACAAGCAACTAATGTTAGGTTATCATAAGTAAGTGAAAATTGTGCCCCGCTTTTAGAAGCGGGGCAATAGTTTTGGTATAAAGTTCAACAAATGTCTAAATAACCTCTTGTTCATTAAGGAATTTGAACTGCGCAGTGTAAAAATTATAGTACTTTCCTTCAAGCGAAATTAGCTCTTCGTGAGTACCCGATTCTACTATTCCACCATCCTCTACAACCATTATCCTATTGGCATTTCGTATTGTTGAAAGCCTGTGGGCAATAACAAAAGATGTCCTTCCGCTAAGCAGGTTGTGTATTCCCTGTTGTACAAGCTTTTCAGTATGGGTATCAATACTTGAGGTCGCTTCATCAAGTATTAGAATTCGTGGATTTGAAAGTAATGTTCTGGCAAAAGCGATCAATTGCCTTTGACCTGCTGAAAGTCTTGTTCCACGTTCATTGACATCAGTATCGTAACCTTTTTCGAACTTCATAATGAATTCATGTGCGGATACTGCTTTAGCAGCTGCAATGACTTCCTCGTCGGAAGCATTTAGTTTACCATAGCGTATATTCTCTTTAATTGTTGTGGAGAAGAGGAACGTATCTTGAGGCATAAGGCCAATTTGTCCCCTTAGACTTTCAAGTTTTGCATTGCTTATATTTATGCCGTCAATTAATACTTCTCCCGATTGTACATCATAAAACCTGCTTATAAGATTCACTACTGTTGTTTTTCCAGCACCTGTCGACCCTACTAACGCTATTGTTTGACCAGCTTTCACATCAAAACTTACATTGTTTAGCACTTGTTGATCATCATCATAACCGAAAGTAACATTTCTGAAAGAAACATCTCCTTTAATTAAAGGCATTTCAAAGGATTCCGGTTTGTCTTTAATATCGGGCTCAAGGTCAAGTATTTCAAAAATTCTTTCTGCACCTGACATATTAGTTACCAACTGGTTGTAGAAATTGCTGATATTCATAATAGGCTGCCAGAACATAGAAATGTAACTTGTAAAAGCTATCAGAAGCCCAGGAGTAATTGAATCTTTTGCAATAAGGCCCGCACCAAACCAAAACACCAGAATGGTTCCTACACCCCAAGACATTTCGACTGTCGGCCAAAAAAAGTCATTCATACGTATTGCTCTAACAAAGGAAATTCTCCATTCCTCAAGAAGTTTAAGAAATGTAGTTGATGTTTCTTTCTCAGCAGCAAAACTTTGGACAACTCGTATTCCTGAAAAATCTTCATGAGTGAAGGCGTTTAGATTTGAAGATTTTTTTCTGTTTAGTTGCCATCTTTTTCTCGAGGATATTGAAATAAAGAACATTACAATTATCATAACAGGCAATGTTGCCAACGCTACTAAACCAAGCTTGTAATTCATTGCCATCATTATTATAACTACTGCCGTTATTTTTATAACTTCCGGAATAAGACTTGTAATACTATTAGTGAACAAATCATTCAGTGAATTAACATCTCCGATAATGCGTGCAAGTATTTTTCCTGTAGGCCGATTATCAAAAAATGAGAAGGACAATTTCTGAATGTGAGAATACAGTTGTTGCCGGATGGTCAAAAGAATTTTGTTGGAGACACTTCCTATTATCAATATTCTAATACGGGAGAATATCATAGCAACCAAATTTAAAGCAACCATTACTCCGCCAAGTAATATAAGACTTTTCCAGTCGCCATTTTTGATAAATTTGTCTATCCCAATTTTCAAAAAGTACGGATTAAACAACTCAACCGCAATTACAAACCCCATCATCAGTAATGTTTTTGTAACTGGTGATCCATAGGGCTTTAAATATAACAAAAGTCTTTTAATTATGTTTATATTTAAATTTTCTTCTAAATCTTCATCTTGTTTGAAATTATTAATTGGCATTATATCACCTCTTTTTCCATTGCTTCAGAATAATCACGGTATTGCTCGAAATATGTTTCATAATAACGTCCTCTTTGTTTAATAAGGTCCGTATGGTTTCCACGTTCAATAATTTTTCCGTCTTCCAAATACAATATTTCATCTGCATTTTTAACAGCCGAAATCCTATGGGCTATGATAAACTTTGTTATTCCTTTCCTTTGTTCCATAGCCTTTTCAATGGCATATTCGGTTTCCATATCTAGAGCTGAGGTTGAATCATCCATAATCAACACTTTAGGTTTTCTAACCAAAGCTCTAGCAATTGAGATTCGCTGCTTTTGCCCACCTGAAAGACCTAAGCCGCGTTCACCAACTACCGTGTTGTAACCCTTTGGCATTTGAGAAACAAATTCATCTACCATAGAATCCTCGCAAGCGGATTTGTAATCCTCATGTGGAACGTCATCTGTACCAAACCTAATATTTTCATCTATTGTGTCTGAAAAAAGGAAGGTATCCTGCATAACTACCGATACGTTTTTTCTCAATATTGATAAATCCATTTCCTTAACATCTAATCCGTCAAAACTTATAATGCCTTTAGTGCAATCGTAATATCTTCCTATGAGGTTGATAAGTGAAGTCTTTCCTGCACCGGTAATTCCCATAATTGCAATGGTTTTACCTGGACTAGCTATAATATTTATATCTTTTAGTACGGTAACCCCTTTATAGTCAAAACATACATCTTTAAAGATAATGTGACCTTTT
>CAYXPB010000100.1:0-16166 GCA_964466645.1 uncultured Acetivibrio sp.
ATAGAAATTTCATATACGAATGACTTGGGGTATTTGCAAGATAGAAGTAGTATTCTTTGACATCCTCACCGTGATTTCCCTCATTTCCTGTGAGACCAAAAAATCTTTCTTTTATTATAGGGTCATTCTCATTCCACAATGTCAGAGCAAAGCATAGCTTCTGCTTGATATCCGAAATTCCTGCTATTCCATCCTCCCCCCAACGGTATGCCCTTGATCTAGCATGGTCATGAGGAAAATACTCCCACGAACTACCATCAGCACTATAGTCTTCACGGACGGTTCCCCATTGCCTATCACTTAAGTACGGGCCCCAGTGCTGCCATAAATATTTCTTATTCTTCGACTCTTCCAGTCTCTTAACTTCACAAGTTTCAACTATTTTTTTCTGCATAAGTAATCTCCCGTGTTTATTAGCTGACTTCTGATTTTAATTATATATGTTTCGTCATGCTTATACAATATATTCCATATTACTTTCGTTAATCCCTGAATGATTTTGCTATCTGATTTTTGAAATGGCGATTGACCAGTTATTTTTTTTGGAACCACTTTATACCTTGGGATTTAATAAAAAAATTAAAAACGCTATTTATTGACGTTTTAATCTTATAAATAGCGTTTTAAATACATTTGCGAAAACTCATAATCCATCTTTTAATTTGATACAAATATCCAATAAATGCATTTACTCTTTTATACCTTTGAATTACTGCTTAGTCAATTTCATATACACCTTTTAATATTTCATTATTGTTTGAAGTTACATCTTTAAAATAGGTATCACCCCTGTATTTTTGCACATAATCTACACTATTATCTTGAATAATTGTGTCCTTAACAATAAGTTTGGGCTCGACTTTACTTAAATTAAAGAGGTGCTCAGAACTGTATAATCCACCGCCAGTCCTATTGTTACTAATCTCACAGGAATTAAATAACACATTTTTGCTATCTGAAATATCTATCAAATCATATATTCCTGTGTTTCTGAATTTGGAATTCATAAAGATTATATCTTTTGAGGCTTTTACAGTCATTATGCCATTGGTACAATCTTCAATTACCGAATTATCGAATACAAAACTATCAACATTTGAAAGAACTACTCCTCGAGTTCCACATCCAAACAAAATAGAATTATTTATATAAATATTTTGGCAACGTTCAAAGGCAAATACTCCTCCTGAACACTCACCTTTATCCGGTCCGTGACCTGCATGCACCCCATCAATTACTATATTCTTAGAGTCTTCAAAATTTAGCACACTAGCGTAAGTTGGACTAACCATTATTTTTGATAATTTGCTTGACTCCGATCGTATTATAAGATTTTCTACATTGCTGATAACCAATTCAATTCCGTCATGAGTCTCTCTAACATACGCTTTTTCATTGTCTGAGTCTTCATTTAAAGCCGCTGTAATATCATATACTTCTTCAGACTTTAGGATTATTTCGCGGTTTGAGCCAATAGCATTAATAAATTCCTGAGCATCATTTACAATAACTACTTTCATATTATTGCGGTCAATGATCTTTTGAGATTGATTGTATCCATATTCGGCCACAAGCTCCTCTGTCAACTTATCCAACTCGTCTACAGTAGCATCATCAAATTTGTATTCAAACTCGCTACCCTCTGAAACAATCTCGGTTAATACCAGTGGATCCTTATTAAAGGCTGCCGCTGTCGGCATTCTTCTTGATATTTTGGTACCATCGCCAATTTGGCCATAGGAATTATCCCCAAATACCCAAAGTGAATTATCATCTTTAAGTGCCAATAAATGTCCACCTCCTGCTGCTATTTCTCTAACCACACCCAATTCTTTAATCATATTAGGGACCAAAGAATCTTCAGAATCCGATTCATTTTCTAGAAATCCCCACAGAAACACACTACCATCATCTTTTAATGCAGCTGAATAACCTCCTTGAGCAGAAATCGCTACTACTCCACTTAGTTCTTCAACCTTTACCGGTAGCGATAAATCCGTTTCATCTTTTACCTGACCGCTGTACACAGGTCCACCTTCAATATGACCCCATGTCCATACCGTCCCATCATTTTTTAATGCAAGTATATGACTTTGTCCGGCTGATATATCAATAATATTACTAATACCTTCAATTTTTTGAGGTGAACTACCTTCAACATTTTCCCAAGTCCAAACGTTGCCATCCTTATCAAGAACAACAGAAAAACAGTATCCAACCGCGATATCCTCAATTTGAGTTAATTCATCAATTAAAACTGGAACAAATTTATTTTCTGCGTTTTCTGCATTTTCATCTTCCAATTGCTCAAAACAATTACCCCATATCCATACCTTACCGTCACTATTTAGTGCTAGACAATGTCCCGAATAAGATGCTGCAATACGTTTTATTTTAGTTAAACCCTTAACTTTTACCGGGCTTTTTGCATTTTCTTCAGTACCATCTCCAAGCACTCCATTTTCGTTTTTACCCCATGACCAAACTGTTCCGTCTATCTTCAAAGCCACTGTATATCTATTCCCTGCAGATATATCAATAATTTTCTCCAAACCGTCTACTCTTTCGGGTACCAACTTGTTGCCGTCAAGAGCTTCCCCCCATTCCCATACAGTTCCGTCTCTCTTTATTGCTGAAGTATGGGAAAATCCACCTGAAATATGTGTAGTTGCATAATCCTGCCCATACATATATATCAAATCGTCAACTATAGTCTTATCAGTATCTTTATCAAAAACCTTATCCTTTTCACTAATAATGATAACATTCCTGTCATAGAAGATATTTTTATCAAGAACATCTTCTACCAACCTTCTAAGTGGCAGATAAGTCCTTCCTTCGATAATTTCAGGCGACACATCAAGTTCTACCGGATTATTGTTCAATGCCATAATATTTTTTCCTGGCTTTAGAAGTGCAGTATTTTCACCTAACTTTATAGTTACAATAGATGTAGAACTATCCCAATCAACAGCAGCCTTTAAACTCTCGGATATAAATCTTACCGGAACCAAGGTCCTACCACTTTTTACAATCGGTACAATTTTTTTATTATCTACGTCAATTTTTGTCTTTACGGTATTTACGTAAGAATCAGAGCTTCCTATGTAGAGTATTACTGCTTCACTTAGTTTTGATTGTTCAGCTTCGCTTATTGCGTTGACATTTGAACTAAGTGTAAATAAATTGATAACTGCTGCAAACACTATTATTCCTGATAAAAACTTTAATTTTCTCACCTAAGATTCCTCCCTGTTTCATTAAATAAATCTTTTTCCTATACACTTAACTATTTTACCTTATCTATTTATATTTGTCTCCATAGTTTTTGATTAAATTTTTATTACCTACACGTCACTTCTCTTCATCCGCAACAGTTTGAAGCTTGAACTACCGATTTGCTTTTCCATTTTCCGTCCCAATAGCGAATTAAGCTTGCAATTCCAGTAATAAACCACGTTAATGCCGTAGCAACCCAAAGCCCCCATAAACCAACTCCCGGTATCATAGTCAACGGCTTTGCAAGGCCTATTCTTCCGATCATTTCCATTACGCCATTAATCAAAGAATACATGGTATCTCCCGCTCCATTGAGCAACCCTCTTGTTATATAAATTACTCCGAGAGACAGATAAAACCAGCTGGTAATTCTCAATGCCTTTGTTCCTATTTCTATAACTTCTGCTTCATTTGTAAACAAACTCATAATTGAATGACCACAAAACTGCGCTACAGGAAGCATACATAAAGTAAAACATCCCATAATTAAAAAGCTTTTCTTAAATCCGCTTTTAACCCTTTCTATCTGATTAGCTCCCACATTCTGTCCAGTATAAGTAGACACCGACGTAGCAAGAGAATGATAAGGCTGTTGCACTAACTGCTCAATTCTGCTTGTAACAGTAAATGCAGCTACTACAATAGAACCGAAACTATTTACAACACTTTGCAGCACTACTAGAGATACTGCAATCATAGAACTCTGCAAAGCCATAGGGAAACCTAATCTAATACATTTTTTTATTATTTCTCCATCAGGTTTTAAGTAACTTCTTCCTATTTGAAAATACGGATTTTTAATATAAGCAAACAAAACGCTGCCTAATGCAGAAACTCCTTGTGAAATAATGGTAGCAACAGCTACACCTGCCACTCCCCAGCCGAAAACAATTACAAAAACCAAATCCAAAACAACATTGAGCAATGCTGCGATAATCAGAAATATCAACGGTGTCTTTGAATCCCCTAAAGCACGTAAAACAGAGGATATACCATTGTATGCCGCAACTGCTATAAGCCCTAAACATGATATCCTCATGTAAAGTATAGAATCCCCAATAATATTTTCCGGGGTATTTAAAAATTTGAGCAAAGGTTCTGATAAGACAAACCCTAAACTCCCCATAACAATAGCCGCTGTAATCAATACATAGATTGAGTTTGCTATTGAGCGCCTAACATACTCCTCATCCTTCGCACCAAAATACTGAGAAATTATAATCCCTATACCCGTAGACATTCCAAAGCATATGGAAAAAAACAAAAAGTTTACTGCACCCGTCGCACCAACTGAAGCTAATGCATCAGCACTTACATACTTTCCAACCACCATGGAATCAACCATGTTGTAAAACTGCTGAAACAAATTACCGATTAGCATTGGTAAGGCAAAAGATAACAACAATTTAACAGGGCTTCCTTTAGTCATATCTCTTACAAAACTATTATCCATTTAATCACCTTTATAATTATATTTCTTATAACTCACCCTTTAATCTGTTGAAAAAGACTTTTTTCTCTATTTTTAGACATAAAATAATTATACCACAAACAGTGGTATAATTGAAATCACATAAATGGTTTTCAAACAGGAACATTAAATGTAGTTTCAGCTTGTACTGGATATTCCAAGTTTTATTGCTCAAAAGCCTTTCATAGGGAGGTTGGCATTTGCTTAAAGGATTATATAAGGCTTAGAAGGATTTCCGATTCAGCTTTAGAAATTTGGGATACAAATAGGCGAATTTTAGATATCGCCCTAGATTATGGGTACAATTCTCAAGAGGCGTTTACAAGAGCCTTTATTGAGAGCTTCAATATAACTCCCGCGGCATACCGAAAGCTTTCCAAGCCAATACCGCTTTATACCAAGCGAAATGTAAACCACCAACATATAGGAATAGGAGTTGATTCTGTTATGGATGAAAAGTTTATGAACGAAGTAAAGGTAAGTTTTGTAAGAAAACCTCAAAGAAAAATTCTCGCATGGTATCGTGAAGGTGCTACCGATTACCATGAACTTTGTGAGGCAGAAGGTGCTGAAAAAATGTGGGGAATTCTAGAGAGTATGAAAGAAACTTTAGGTGGAGTTATTGCTGGATGGTTGAACGAAAATGGCAAGACAAGGTATGTTTGGGGTGTTGAAATGCCAGCGGATTATGATGGAGAAATACCGGAAGGACTTGAATGCATATTAGCAAAGGAATGTGACTATGTTAAGTTTTGCCATCCACCCTATAGTGAGGAACTGCATGAGGCAGTCACAGAGGCAGTATGGAATGTCAGTGAATTGTGGAACCCAAAGGAAAATGGTTGGAAATTGGTTGACAGAGATAATCCTGTTTATGAAGACGATAGAGTAGAGGAAGGTTATATGGTATTGAAACCTGTTAGTAGAGTGTAAATTGAAAATAGGTTATTCCTTCTCAAGATAGTTAAACTATCTTGAGAAGGTTTTTTATTACCACTGCCCAACACAAACAACTCTTTCAATTATCGCAACAGCAATAGTTGTAATAATGTTAGCACTCAAAATAGATACAGCCAACATTTTTTTACTTTTAGCATGCTTTCTTAACAGAAAAAACGTAATCGGTAATTCAATGATAATAGTTAATAATAGGTACCCTGAAAGTATCATATAATAAGGTCCTTTATTAAAGGCTGCAGAAATACTGAAACCACCACTAGTCGGAATGAAACGATAAGCTCTTTCAATATAGGGTGCAAGATAAGAAAACAAATTAGCAAGCGATATAACATAGAACACCCTTTTAAAACTCTTAATTTTCCCCATCGCAAAAACAAACGCAATTTCAATAAATAAAGTCAAAATAATAACATAGGGCAATACCTTCATTGGGCTTGTTGTAATCCAATGCCAAGAGGAATTTGCATAAACAGTCACAGGCATACAGATAGATAAAATCCCAACCAATATTGTTGATAGTAATCTATACCTATTCATACATAAAACTCCTTCCTGAATTTAGTACAATCCTATCATATTTTTGATCCATATTAAAGTAATTTCTATAAAATAACACTCTGCTATTTGGTAACCCTACTTATTTCTGTAATTTGTATTGTTCAATCGGCTTATTCTTATACAAAAAAGCATTTACAGGGCACTTATGTACACACCTTTGGCATGAAATACATTTATCAAAAAATGTGACACTGTCCTTATTTACCGTAATATTGCCTACAGGACATCGCTTTTGGCATAAACCACAACGAGTACACTTATCCATATCCACAACAAGCCCCTTTTGAGCCCATTTTTTTGCCCACATATCAAACATCTTAAAAACCGGTTTTGCCCATATTGCTCTTCCCTTTGCACTATTAAACAGTGTTTCGTTTTTTAAAAACTTCTCTACAATTACTCCTGCCTGATCCTTTGATTTCTTCAAAGCATCAATAGCCTGCTGCTTGGTAAACTTTTTAAACATAACTATGTAGTAATTATTAGGCATATAAACGCAATCTTCAATAACAACTTCAAAACCTATTTTCTTTAATTTCTTAGCAAAGACAGCTGGCCCGCAAGCACCTCCACTTGCTTGTGTAGAAAAAACAATACACTTTCTGTTGTTTCCTTTAGTTATATGCTTCTTTAACCATTCTGAATAGAACACAGGAAACATTTCTGCATGAATAGGAGCTCCAAAAACATAAAAATCATATTTATCTTCAAAGCCGGTATTTTTAGAAACCTCATAAGTGTCACAAACTACATTTTTTTGTTCAAGCTTATCCTTTATAGCCTTTGCAACATATTCCGTATTTCCTGTAGCGGAAAAATAGACTATACAACCTTTCATACCTAGCACCCCCAATTAAATTATTTGTTCATAAAATGTTAGACTAATGTATCTTTGCCCCAAACGGTATAAGTCCAAGCATTGATAGTTTAAAATGTTGGAGACCAAAGGGTATACCTATTATTGTCACACAAAAAATAACACCTGTTATCAGATGTGCTAAAGCAAGCTCCCATCCAAAAAGAATAATCCACAGGATATTAAAAAGCAAGCCGCCCACTCCGAAATTACCAACTTCAACCTTTCTTCCAAAAGGCCATAACACAAATCCAGCTATCTTCATACACTGAACACCAAAAGGTATACCTATAATTGTTACACAAAGAAGCAAACCTGCCGTAAACCACCCAATAGCTGCAATGATACCACCAAATAAAATCCATATAATATTACCTAAAAAACTCATAGTGTTCCCCCTTCACAAATATATACTCCTTTAAAATTCAAAAAATGCTCAACGTCATTTGTATCTTATTCACCTATTATCTTTACAAGCACACGCTTTTGACGCTTTCCGTCATACTCTCCATAAAATATCTGTTCCCAAGTTCCAAAGTCTAATTTTCCATCGGTAATAGCGGCTACAACTTCACGTCCCATAATCTGACGTTTAAGATGTGCATCGGCATTGTCTTCATAGCCATTGTGTCTATATTGATTATGGGGTTTTTCCGGTGCTAAATTTTCCAACCATTTCTCAAAATCCTGATGCAAACCTGATTCATCATCATTTACAAATACGCTCGCTGTAATATTCATTGCATTAACTAAAACAAACCCCTCTTTAATACCACTTTCATCTATACATGCCTGAACCTGTGGTGTAATATTGATATACCCTCTCCTTGAAGGCAGGTTAAAGTATAATTCTTTACGATATGATTTCATTTTTTTGTACCTCCTAAAAATAGCAAAACACTTTGCTTTAGGCCTTTGCAAAAAATAACCTACACAGTATTAAAGTCATAAAGCCAATCAAATAAGATTTTTTCAAATGGCGATTGACCAGTTATTTTTTGGAATTACCTTAATCTATAAATTACGATTTTATTATAATGAAATTATACTGTAAATTTAAAAAAAATACTATTGGATTTTAACACCTTAGAAAGGCAAAAATAAAACAAGTTAAGCTAAAAGCCTTTCTTGTTTTATAAGATAGATCACGTTAAACGTTACATAAAATAACTTACTGACTACACTTTTATTATCAATCTTTTTCATCTATAACTCGATCAATTATTTCAGCTGCACATCTGACAAGTTCTGCGCACGGACGCTTTTTATAATACTTTTCAGTCCTTTCTTCAGGCACAGGAATATCATGCTTAATATCTAGTCCTAAAAGTTCGCGACATATAATTGAACCGTTTATATCCTTAAACCTATGAGCTAATTCTTGAATAAGCTCATAGTGCTTTTGTTTTGCAACCCTATCTTTCGGATCCGTATATCCATATTTAAGACCTGCAATCATGAACATTGAAGAAACAGCACCACAAACCTCTCTTAATCTTCCCATTCCTCCTCCAAACGAGGAAGATAGCCTTATTGCTGTTTCAAAATCCATTCCTAGTTCTTCGCAAAACGCTCCAATAACAGCCTGTGAGCAGTTATATCCCTCTTTAAACAATTTCACAGCAGTATCTGAATTATTCCTCAAAATATCACCCCAAAATTACAACGCGCATTAATGTCCGCCACAACTATCACTATGTTCATGTTGATGACACACACTTCCAGTTGACTTAAGCTTACCTTCTAAGTAATTTTTAGCAGCTTCCTCTGCATCTCCTGTAGCACCGGTTACAACCTCAATAGACTTTTCGTTAAATATTTCTATAGCACCGCCACCCATTCCTCCAGAAATAATAACATTGACACCTAAGTCATTGAGGTAATTAGGCAAAAATCCCGGTCTATGTCCAGGGTTTTGAAAAAACTCACTACTTGTTACTTTTCCAGCCTCTACAGTATATACATTAAAGCCTTCACAGTGTCCAAAATGTTGTGCTACACTTTTACCTTCGCTTGCAACTGCAATTTTCATAATTCATCTTCCTTTCAATTTTTTGTCAAATGTTCTAAACCTTTAACTACCGTGATGTCCCGGATGTATCTGTGTTAATTCATTAAGCTCTCCTGCTTCATACTTTTGTATCATTTCCGAAACTGTACCAGGTACTGCCTTCATTATTTTTATATCTGCAGCTTTAAGAACATCAGCTGCATTCTGACCACAATGAAATGTTATAACAACTTCTGCTCCACTATCTACAACAGCCTGTGCAGCTTTAATTCCAGCTCCACCCTCGCTGCTTGCAGCCTGATTATCAATCACTTCATATTCATGAGTTTGTGTATCAACAACGACGAAATAATAGGTACGTCCAAAAGACTGACATACATCGCTATCAAATGCTTTACATTCAGCAGGAACAGCTATTTTCACAATCAATCACTCCAATACTTTTTAGTATGATTTTATTTCTAGAGTCATTTTGTATTCTGTTTCTCCATATAACAATTTATAGCCTTTCTTAATGCACTTACTCCTAAGTTTGAGCAGTGTTCTTTCTCCTCCGGCAAACCATCTAAAGCATCTATTACATCCTGCTCAGTAATTTTCAGAGCCTCCTTAAGAGTTTTACCCTTTGCTAACACTGTTGTCATACTGCTCGTAGCTATAGAGGCAGTGCAACCAAAAACCAAAAAACTAATATCCTCAATAATATCATCGCGCACTTTTATATATATAGTCAGAGTATCGCCACATCTAGGCTCACCCATAGTACCCTCTGCATCAGCATCAGGCATACTGCCCGAATTCCTTGGACTCATAAAATGATCCATAACCTTATCTGAATACAATTCTTATCCACCACCTCAATAATATTATTTATACTTACAAAAACAATATGTAGTTTTTCTTACTATTCAACAACTTAATTGAGGTACTCTTATAATAATCATCATTATGTGCATATGCACATAATACACCTATTAATATCACCTTGTCAACTATTTTGATTTAATTCCGGTGTACCTTCCAAAAAAAAATAAGGCTTTTGCAAACGCAAAAACCTTATTTTTAAAATTTATACTAGACACCATGTAATATCAACTTTTATTGCAAACTTTTTATCATACCAAGTAAATACTTTCTTAAGGTTGCAAAATCTATTGCATTTACATCTCCATCAGCATTTACATCGGCAGCTTCCATATCAATTTCAGCATGAGGAATACCTAACAATTCACACCTAAATAATGCAAAGTCTATAGCATTTACACTTCCATTTCCGTCTAAATCTCCATACATTACTTCTGAGTTTGTAGGAGTAGGAGTCGGTGTCGGTTTGGACGTAGGTTCCGGAGTCACTCCTCCCGGTTCTTCTCCAAAGATAAGAACACCATCATCATATACGGGTATATATGGAGTCAAACCTTTAAAGGATACAGCATCATAGTCCGGGGGATTAGTTAAATTTTTATAGGACCAGTCGTTTTCGTTTGAACCGATATCCGCATCTTTATATTTAATGGATACGGTTGCATCTTTTTCACATATTTCCCATTCAGTTGGCATAATCTTTGTTCCGGAGAAATCCAATGTGAAGTAGTAGATATTATCCTTATACTGTTCTAAACCGCTAAGCTTAGCTCCCTGATTTTCTCCAAGGGTTATAGATATATCCTCCACTCCTTTACCTGCCTCAAAAAGTTCTGTCAGATCCATATAATAACGAACAGATAATTTATCCTTCATTGTCGGCGGATGTGCTGAACGGTTATTTAACTGAAACATCAAATTCATTGCTCCATAGCCTTCATATATTATCCAGCCACGACAAAAGTATTCAGGAAAATCATCTTCTGTAGCTCTAAAATCTTCAGGCATTGGCCAATTTTCAAGTGGATCACCACCATACATATCATACATTTTTGCCAAACTGCCAACAAAACCCGCGTTGTAATCAATGGCAACCTCATTTAACCTATAGTCAGTAATATCGTCTACCCAACTGTCATCTGAATTGGGACCTCCTACTAATGCACCATAGAGAATATTACGATGGAAACCAGGCACATCAAGCATACTTGCCCAGGATCCATGAGTAGTCCTGTGATGTGGATGCACTGGTGGATTTTCACCAAAGCCTACTACAAAACTTCCTTTACGGGGATTGTCTCCTAAAGCATAATTTATCTGACTTTCTCCAAATTTCCTGTAGGTCTCTTTCTTTGAAGCAGTACCAATAGTATTGTCGTCAGACCAGACAAAAGCCAAAAATGCTGCTGTTGTTGCATAGCGTAATGAACCCCACGGCGAAAGCCATGCCATGCCTCCCGGTGAATAAGTGATTCCACTTCCCGGCATCCAATAGTCAAGGTTTTTCTCAACTAGTGCAGCATAGTTTTCATCGTGAGACGCTTGGGCTATCTTCATTGCAGTACCATAACTAACATCATCCCAACAATGGGTATGTCCGCCTCCAAGAGAAGTTGTAGGAAGACATTCTTTTGCCTTATCAAGATAAGTAGAATTGTCTGTCTTTATGTATAACCATATAGCTCCCCATGCGAGGTCATCTAAATAGCCTCCGGACGGATATAATACTTCAAGAGGGTTTTTGCCTCTATATTTATCCCCAAAAGCAAAAATTTCTTCGGCATGTTTTAAACACTTCTGTGCATACTCGGGATCAGTTTCTTCAAATATAATTGATGCAATTGCAAGAGCACCAGCAGTTATACCTGCTATATCCGAACCCGGAGTTGAAGGATCAAGCACAAAGGATTTTCTGTCAGTCATATAATCGAGCATCTCATGGGCAACCCAACAACCATGGTCAGATTCGTTATACCCACACATATAGTACAATACTTCCGGCTCAGGGTGTATTTTCATTAAATAATCAGTACCCCATTTAATTTCGTCAAGAATTACATCCAATTGTCCTGACTTTTCAAAAGCCTTACGGTACTCATATACATTCCATCCCAACTGCCCTGCAGCATAGGATATGGTATGAGTGAATTTAATTCCATCACCAGCATCTGCCCAACCTCCTGTAAGGTCAAGACCAACATCTTGTCCATCAGTCATAGCTGCATCTGCACGATAAGGTAAAATGTAATCGTCAGGCAGGTCACCAAGGCGATTTGCCTTGTAAAAAAGAAGTGCTTTTTGCATTGCTTCACCGTAATTGTAGTAAGAATCTCCTGTACGTGGTGAAGTTGCTGCTTGAGTTTTTTGTTCGGAAACAAATAAAGATGACATCAAAGAAGCCACAAGCACTATTGCAATAGCTTTTGAAAACTTCTTGAGTGTCAAGTTTACTTTTATTTTCTTCATAACATCCTCCCCTTGTAATAACTTTTTATTTATAGTAAATTTATTGATTTCTATATAAATTGAACTCAATAAGGCAATTGCAAAGTTTTTTTACAATCACCTAAGCTAATTAAAATATTTAAAAAATCTTTAATTTAATTATATAATGACAAGCTTAATCTGTACAGAAAATAAAAAGAAATGTTAATGATTATTTTATAAGGACCTATAGCTAGTTATTAATAATGCCTTTCAAATCCAGACTCAATTTACTAATATCCTTCATAGAGTTGTAAATACTATCAATATTAGTATTTTGTTCTTCTATTATTGCTAGCATTTCTTCGGTTGAAGTCGAATGTTCGTTAGAAATGCTGGAAATACTTTCAGTTTCTCCACGAATATTATTAATAGTTGAAGTAGTTTCTTTAACAGCTTCCAATTCTTTTGCAATGTATTCATCTATTTCTCTAAAATTCTGCTCAATGTTCCCAAAGTTACTGCTTACTTTGCTTACAATTTTTTCACCCGTTTCAGCAGCCGAAATACCACTTTGCGCATCTGATAAAACCAATTGTGTTTTAGCCTTTATATCAACGATAAGTTTATTGATAAGTTTAGCTGTTTCTGCACTCTGATCTGCAAGTTTTCGTACTTCATCCGCTACAACTGCAAATCCCTTACCATGTTCACCAGCCCTTGCAGCTTCTATCGCTGCATTTAGCGAGAGCAAATTAGTTTGTTCGGCTATTTCAGTAATCCCATCAAGGAAGCTGTTTACTTCATCTATGCTTTTATGAAGATCCGATACTGTTAAAAAGGATTTTTTTACCACATCATTAATGATACCCATTTGTTTACTCATTTCACTAATGCTTTCCGAACCTTCAGTTACAATTTTTGTGGTGTTCCGGGATACTTGAGACATCTGGTTGGATATATCTAGTGTTTTTGTAATACTGGAATCGGCGGTGATAATTGCATTACCTATATCATAAATGCTTTCAGTTTGTTCTGCAATACCTGCTGCCACCTCTTTTACCGTCATATTTATGCCGCCTCCGGATTCTTTAAGTGATTGCAGGTTTAAATTACAATTATCTATATCCTCATTTAATAATGCAGAATTCCTTTCTATCTTATTCATAGTATCCTGCAATTGTTTCAATAAAGTTACTGTTTTTATTTCCCTGCTCTCACTTGACTTAATTAGTTGTGATGACCATTTTGTTACAAAAAACAGTATTAGAAAAATTATATTTGTGATTATAAAAAAAGGTATAATAATAATAGGAGGTAGTTTTTTCTGCAAAATTGCCAGCGCAAAGAAAAGTATATCTGATACTACTATATAAAATGCTAAATACTTGTGGTTTAGAAACACACACATCATGCAACCACATAGAATAAAAATAGCAATTCCGATTTCTGGTAGTGTTGATTTTGAATTGTCCAAAAAACTTATTAAATCATTAATCATAAAAGTAATACAGATAGCTGTTCCTGAGCGCAGAAATAACTTCATTTTATATAATATAATATAGCAGCAATAATAGCTCCAATTAATGGTTCAATTAAGATGGCAACCATAACGTTGCTCTTATGCGGCATAAAAATAAGTGCGGAAGTTGTAGGTATTGATAAAATACATAAGATAATCAGTAAAACTTTAGTGACCTTTCTCACGTGATTCTCTAAAGTAAACTCTTTCATATAAACCCACCTTTTTAGTATTTGCATTAAATAAACATTTATTTGATAACAGAAAACTCTTACTTTATTACTTTTGTGATGCTAAAAAGAATATCGGAAAAATCGACTTAAAATTGAAGCATTTGAGTGAAAAAAAATTTTATTGGTTTATTACAATACAATTGAAATCAATAGCAATAGATACAATTGTAGCCATTCTAACTTTAGATACGATATTGACAATTTAAAAACATTTATTTTTTCATTGTTTTTCGTAACTGTTGTTTTAATAAAACGAATTGTTGTAAATAAGACAATAGAGAACATTTTGCCTGTCAATTTAAGCAAATTGCTCTCTAACTGCTATTTGAAAATATACATTAAATCTTGCCGAAAACAGACTTTAAATCGATTTCTAATTCAGGAAAAATAGATACTTGTATTTTATCGTCATTGGTATACATTTCTGGTCTTCCATATCTGCCATTTGACTGCAATAAAAAGACACTCACAAGCTTCTGATCTGGTTCTACAATCCAATATTCCTTAATTCCTGCCTTTTCATATTTATTGAACTTATCTACTCTATCTATTTTAACCGATGATGGTGATAAAATTTCCACTATCAAGTCAGGAGAACCTTTACAACCTTTATCATCAAGTTTTGAGTTGTCACAAACAATAGTTATGTCAGGCTCTACTACATTCATAATATCTTTATCATTTTTTTCAACATCAAGTCTTACACAAAAAGGAGCATGATAAACTTTACAGGGTTTGCCCTGCAAATAGTTTGCAAAAAACATCAGCAGTGATACGGATACTTCCTGATGTATCCTTGATGGTGCAGCCTTCAGATATGGAACACCATCGAGAATTTCCCATCTTTCCTTTTCGTCCCAAGTCAAATACTCGGAATATGAATATCTTAGTTCTGCTTTTGGTAATGGCATTTTCAGCAACAACTCCAATCCATAATTTATAATATAAATTATACCATAAAATCATACTGTCAAATCGTCAAAAAATATTTTAGTTATATTATTCGTAGAAAAGAGATGGTTTTATCCGTTCTACATACACTTTCGGCTTGGTGAATCATTATTCATTTTCCACCAAACTTATGTTTGAATATACTATCTCTTTAGAGTATTTGAAAACAAAAAATAAGTTACTAAATGTTAATTTTTTTAATCGACCAAAGGATTCAAGTTTAGCACGTTCATGAACCAATTAATTTTCAATTGAACGTATGAAAGATCCGACGACAGACGTAAAGTGCTCTGGCTGGTCTAGGTGGACACTGTGCCCAGCTTCCAATATTTGTTTTGCCTGAAGTCTTGGATTAAGACGTTGCAGCTCTTCGGCAACAACAGACGAAACCACGCCTTTATCACCAAATACGATGAGGCTTGGAACGTCAATTCCACTCACTAACATCTTATAGTCAGGGTTCGGTGGCGTGAGAACGTCAAAGGCGGCCATGCTTGTTTGAAGTCGTGCCCGTGCGAACAGCTCAAGGGTCTCCCCAGACCGATTAGGGTGTCTGCTCCGCACGTCTGCCACTACCTCACCCAATGACATATTGAGCATTCGTCGATGCCGATCGGCGACATCACTATCGCGAACTTCACGCTGAACTTTTGGACTCAAAAACGTTGGATCAGCTAAGACCAAGCCACGGAGTAGATTTGGGTTACGACTTGCCACAACAGCTGCAGTCATCCCACCCATGGAATGTCCGAGTAGGATTGGAGGTGGAAGTCTTAGGGCATTTATTAAACCGACAACATCGTTTGCATGGTCTTCATATCGGTATCCAAAGTCAGGTACACTCGAATTGCCATGTCCTCTGGCATCCGGCATGATTATGTCATATTCTTTCTCCAGAACATGTGCCAAACCTGTCCAGCACAGGCCATTAGTCATTAATCCATGTAGCAAAATTAAGGGCAGTTTGTTTCCCCCGGTTCTTGTGTAGTGTATGTTAATCCCGTTTGTTTCGCAGACTGCTGTGTTCCAGTAGGTCA
>CAYXPB010000101.1:0-16147 GCA_964466645.1 uncultured Acetivibrio sp.
CAAATTGCTTAAGCATATCTTCAAGGGCTGCAACCTTATCTGTTCCTCCAGATATCTCTATCGTCAATGTATTTTTTGAAACGTCAACGATATTGGCCCTAAATATCCCAACAATCTGAATAATTTCTGACCTTGTAGTAGTATCTGCATTCACTTTAATAAGCACAAGCTCTCTACTTACAGAGTCAGATTTTTCAAGCTGCTTAATCTTTATAATATCAATAAGCTTGTTGAGCTGCTTGCTCACCTGCTCGACAACGTATTCGTCCCCATCTACAACAATGGTTATTCTCGATACTTCTGGATCTTCAGTGACTCCAACAGCTAAACTGTCAATATTAAATCCTCTTCTGCTAAACAATCCGGCTACCCTTGATAAAACGCCGGGTTGATTTTCTACCAATACCGATAAAGTGTGCTTTCCCATCTCTTTACCTCCCTTTAGACCATTTCCAAAAATAAACTATTAATTATTTAAAGTACAATATACAATATACAAATTTTTAGAAATAGTAGTTTAAATTTTTTAAAATTATTTCAGGTGTTTCAAAAGAATTCATTAGTCAATATATAGAGTTCCAACCTAATAAAATCAACCTTTTTGAAACGCCCATTGACCAGTTATTTTTTTGGAATCACCTTAAATACAAAAATATATCTATTAAAGTGTGGACTCTTCAGGATCAACAATGCACTCAAGCAAATAAGGTTTGTCATCTTGAAACATATCCTTTAGAGCCTTTTTAATATCCTTGTTTTTTGTAATTCTTTGTCCCTCAAACCCATATGCTTTGAAAATGGCCAAAAAATCGGGGTTTTCATCAAGGAAGACTTGTGTATAACGGCTGCAATGCCTGATCTTTTGAAGTTCCCGTACCATCCCAAGCCTATAGTTGTTAAAAATCAATACCTTAACTCCTATTTTATTTTGTTTCATAGTTCCAAGTTCCTGCATTGACATTTGGAAACTTCCGTCTCCACCAATGCAAATAACCTTAGAATCCGGGCAGGCAACTTTAGCGCCTATGGCAGCAGGAAGCCCGTATCCCATAGTTCCCATTCCACCTGATGTTATAAAACTTCCAGGTGTTTTAACACCAAAATTATTTGCAACCCATATCTGATTCTGTCCAACCTCTGTTGTAACAATAGTATCACTATTAACCATTTCTGTTAAGGTAGATAAAAGATATTTAGGATTAACATATTCCGAACTAGCATCGTTATTTATCCTTACGAAATGCTCTTTTTTCTTCCTTTTCAGTTCTTCAACCCACTCATTCGCTTCTGACTTATGCACAACAGCATTAAGCTCTTTTAATATTTGCTTCAAATCTCCTACCACTGGTATGGAAACTTCTATATTTTTGCCTATTTCAGCAGGATCTATGTCAATGTGAACGATTTTTGCCTTCTTTGCAACTTGGTTTGGCTTGCTCATAGCCCTGTCGCCAACTCTAGCTCCTAAGATAATGATCAAATCCGCATTATTTATTGCGTAATTTGCAGCATATACTCCATGGGAACCAAGCATACCTAAATTCAACTCATGATCCGATGGCAAAACACCTATGCCCATTAGTGTAGGCGTAACCGGTATGCCGCACTTCGCTAACAATTCTAAAAGCTCCTCAGTTGCACCTGACCTTAACATCCCTCCACCTGCACAAATTACAGGCTTTTTAGCTTTCATTATGGCCTCTGCAACTTTCTTAATCTGAAGAGAATGGCCTTTTAAATTGGGTTTGTATCCTCTTATATCAACGCTATTTTGATACTCAAACTCAATTTCACAATTCTGAATATCTACAGGTATGTCTATAAGTACAGGCCCAGGTCTTCCAGTAGAAGCTATATAGAAAGCTTCTTTTATTATCCTCGGTAAATCCTTTGCATTTTTAACAAGATAACTATGTTTTACAAATGGTGCTGTAGCACCTGTTATATCTGCTTCTTGGAATACATCACGGCCAATCAAGTCTGACGATACCTGCCCTGTAATTGCCACCACAGGAATGGAATCCATATACGCCGTCGCAATCCCGGTAATAATATTTGTTGCCCCGGGGCCTGAAGTTACAACACACACCCCAACTTTACCAGATGCACGGGCATATCCACTTGCCGCATGAGCAGCTCCTTGTTCATGTCTAGTCAATATATGACGTATTTGCGAGTCAATTAAAGCATCATAAAACGGGCAAATAGCAGCTCCCGGATAACCGAATATATCTTCTACCCCTTCATGCTCTAAAGCTTTTACAATTGCTTGTGCTCCAGTAATCTTCATATTATTACACCCCTTTGCTATATATTTTCCTCATTTAGTTCAAACAGAATAAATCAAAAAACCCTTCGACTCTGCAAATTAACTTTGCAGGGACGAAGGGTATAAATCCTACGTGGTACCACCCTGATTCGACATATTAGATATGTCCTCATGTACATATAAACAATATGTACAGATTATAACGTCATCAACGTCATTGCTTACTTACGCTTCAGCAACAAAGCTCCGGAACGAGTTATCCATGCAAATCATACGCTGATTCTCACCACCCATCAGCTCTCTTGTGTAATCATATGCATCTTCATTTCCATCACAGCAATTACTTATTAAAGTATAGTTAATGAATAGTTTATCAGCATAATTATCCATTGTCAAGAGTATTTTAAAAAATATTGCCTAAATATATATTCCTATACTCCAAAAAATATTAATATTGAACTTTATTCTCGTTAGCTTTCCATTCTTTAAATGCTTCAAGACAAATGCTCCGATCCTTTTGTTCAAGATCAACTTTTTTATGATCTGCCGTGCCTTTTATAACATCATATATGTATTTATCATCAAATCCTATTTCTGCAGCGTCGTCACGAGTACAACCAAAGTAGACCTTTCCAATTTTGGCCCAATGAATTGCCGAAAGGCACATAGGACACGGCTCGCATGAAGTGTATAATTCACAGTCTGAAAGATCGAACCTACCAAGCTTTTTTGCTGCACTTCTTATTGCAATCATCTCTGCATGATCGGTAGGATCATTATTCTTAATGACTTCGTTGTGCGCTCGTGCAATAATGATATTATCCTTAACTATAACTGCTCCAAAAGGACCCCCATGTCCTTTTTTTACACCTTCCATTGCTTCTTTAGAAGCAGTTCTCATAAATTGATCGTTTTCTTTCATATTTATACCCTCTGTTATTTATTTGTAATTACCTTATTAATATTATCATAAATTCAATTAAGAATATAGAGTAGACCTTCGCATAGAATCTGTAACCTTAAGCTTGATAATTTTCGCATGCGTCTATGAGACCTGTTCTTAAGACACTAAAGATACCGTCCGTGGCATTTTTGCTTCAAATTATCAAGCTTTCTTTAAATCCTAATGTTATCTTGTGATAAGTCCATCCTTTTCTTTTGCAACTAACTGAATTGAAATGCTTTTAGTTGTATGATCTTCACAAGTTAAATTTATTGTATCTCCAGGTTTTTTGGAATAAATGTATGTTCTAAGCTGTATCATTGTATTTATTACTTTCCCATCCACCTGTGTTATTATACAACCAACACGTAAACCGCTCTTATAAGCAGGCCCATTGTCATCGATATTAGCGATATAAACGCCATTGTCAAGACTTTTTGTGTTATCAATATAGGGAACTACTTCCTTATCATAGGCAAATACCCCTAAATAGGGTTCTACAAATTCACCATTGTCAATAAATTGATTTATAATTGGGACTGCAATATTAATAGGCACCGCAAACCCAATACCTTCTGCACTTGTAACCTTTACCGTATTTATTCCTACCACCTGTCCCTTTGAATTGAGCAGAGGACCTCCACTATTTCCGGGATTTATGCTAGCATCGGTCTGAATAAGATCCTCCATGTAATTTGATCCACCCTCAGTTTCAATTTTAATTGTCCTATTAAGTGCACTTATTATACCGGATGTTACAGTTCTTTGAAACTGGAGCCCTAATGGGTTTCCAATAGCTATTGCTGGTTCACCTACCACAAGTCCGTTTGCATCTCCTAATGGTATAGGTTGAAGTCCTGTTGTTTTTATTTTAACAACAGCAAGATCTAAAATTTGATCTGCCCAAACAGTTGTCCCATCTACATTCCTTCCGTCATCCAATGAAACTATAATTCTCTTATTTTTGCCTCCTGCAACATGATGATTGGTAAGAATATACCCATCAGCACTTACAATTACCCCAGAACCAACACCCCAATTTTCTGCATTACTATCAAATATTGAACTGTTATCTACTCTTAAAACTGATATACCTACAACTCCTGACACAGCAGATTTAGCAACGTTCTGTATTGTTTCACCTTGTGAAGTATTACCTTGGGAAATATTACCTTGCGCAATTTTGCTTGGTTGCTGAGTTTGGTTTACTGAAATCTGCTGAGGCATGAGTTTATCTTCGGTTATCCCATTTTGTGGCTTCTGCTCAACATCTCTCACAATATAATTTGAAGCAAATATGAACAATAATACACCAATACCTAAAAAAGTTACAATCATAGCTAAAAATGTTTTGAAAAATCTGCCTCTTGTTTTGCGTCTATCCTCAAACATATTATCATCCTTTTAAGTTTATTTTTTATTATTTCAAAAATGCCTTAAAAGGATTCATATATACAAACAGAATTTCATACACCTTGTTCATTTTCTACTGCTTTTATTACTTTTTTAACATTTTTTTCGAACTTAGTCCTCGGAAGCATAACCTGATGTTCACAACCTAAACATTTTATTTTAAAATCTGCACCGACTCGCGTTACTTCCCATTCCTTACTGCCACAAGGATGCTGCTTTTTCATTTCAACAATATCCCCAACTAAAAACTTATGTTCCATCTAAACACTTCCTTCCACTACTGAATATATATGAAAACATAAACTAAACGACACCTTTTATAATAGTATAAAAGTGTATATTAATTAATTCAAGCCATAATTCTCAATTCTTTCGAGTATTCTATCAATTAGCTGATGGCATTGTAGGCTCATCTACCTGGCAATCCTTCGAAGTACTGTTGAACGGTTATAGTTTTTACTATGTTCAGCACGGAGACACCATATACAGCATAGCCCGTAAATTTTACACAACACCTGGGGCAGTTGTTATTGCCAATCCACAAATAAATCCGGATTTAATATACGTAGGACAAAGACTAACCGTACCCTTTGGCATTGATGTAGTATTTACCGATATTGACTACACTTATGAAATCATGGAAAGAAATATCTATGCGCTAAAGACAAGATATCCGTTTTTGGAAATAGGAACAATCGGCAAAAGCGTTCTTGGAAAAAACCTGTATTATTTGCGTCTTGGAAATGGAACAAGGAAAGTATATTATAATGGATCACACCATTCACTTGAGTGGATCACATCACCTCTATTAATGAAATTTACTGAAAATTTTCTTAAAGCATACTCAAGAGGAAACCTGATGCGCGGTTATAATGTTAGGGATATCTGGAATCAGAGCAGTATATATATAGTTCCAATGGTAAACCCTGACGGCGTTGACCTTGTACTAAAAGGTTTGGATCGTTCAAACCCTTATTACAATAATCTTCTTCAATGGAACAGAACAGGCAGACCATTTTCAGAAGCGTGGAATGCAAACATAAGAGGTGTGGACTTAAACCGCAATTATCCTGCTAGTTGGGAGGAAGCAAAGGCTCAGGAAGCTTCCTTCGGTATATATGGACCCGGTCCAACAAGATATGGTGGTCCAACCCCTCTATCTGAACCGGAATCTTCTGCCATGGTGAACTTTACAAGACAGCATAATTTTAGATTGGTTCTTGCTTATCATTCCCAAGGGAGGGTAATATATTGGAACTATCTCAATCTTGCACCGGAAGAATCTTTAAGAATTGCAAATTTATACTCTAGAGCAAGTGGTTATGCTGTTGCTAATGTACCATATGAAGCTGCCTACGCAGGTTATAAAGATTGGTTCATAAAGGAATATAGACGACCTGGGTATACTATCGAGGTTGGATCGGGCAGAAATCCTTTGCCTATATCCCAATTTAATACAATATACAACAGTAATGAAGAAATATTGCTGCTGTCTCCTCTATTGTAGAGAAAATTGTAATTTCCCTTACGATAATTATTATTGAGGCTTCGTGTGTATAATTACCATTACTCTACAACATTAAACATCCTGACAAGATTAATACTGTTGTTGTTATTACTTCTTTTAACCTTTTCTATAGTTCTGTTAATATACTCAAAAAGCTTTTTTTCAAAAATCTCTTGCGTAGTCTCTTTGTTTTCAATCATAGCAAGTCCCTTTTCCCAACTTGCAGTAAGAGATGGGCTTAAAAGCTCCTTAGCCGTCCTTCTTACCAGCTCAACTATTGCTTCACCCTTTAGCGTTGGAGTCACAACCTGCGTTTTTGAATTTATATTTATATATCCAATATCTTTGAGTTTCTTAATGATTCCCGCCCTCGTCGCTGAAGTGCCAATACCGCTTGTTTTTATCTGATCCCTCAGTTCTTCATCCTCAATAAATTTTCCCGCCTTTTCCATTGTTATTACAAGAGAACCATCAGTATATCTTGAGGGTGGCTTTGTTTCTTTCTCATCTAAATCAAACCCCTTTATCTCACACTTCTCATTTTTTGAAAGTAAATGTATAGGCACTTCTGTCAAATCTTCATCATCTTTTGACTTGCTACTTTCATAAATTTCCTTCCATCCAGCTTCTTTTAATGTTCTAGAACTCGTTATAAATATCTCCTCAGCCACTTCCGTCTCAACCTTAACTGTATTATATACCGCTGGGGGATAAAATATAGCCAAAAATCTTTTCACAATAAGGTTATATATTTTTTTCTCATTCTCACTCAATTTGTTCAGATCAGCAGTAACGTAAGTTGGAATCAGTGCGTAGTGATCTGTTACCTTCTTATCGTCAACATACCTTTTTGTAGTCTTTGTTACCTTAAGTGCACCAAATTCTTTTATCCTTGAGACAATATCCTTGTATACGGGATTTAAGAAAAGCCCATTCAATACCTTTGGCAATTCACCAACCACATCGGTTGACAATACTCTGCAGTCGGTTCTAGGATAAGTAATCAATTTCTTTTCATACAAGCTTTGTGCAGTCTCTAAAGCCTTATCCACAGGTAGCTTGAACTTTTTATTTGCTTCTGACTGGAGCTCCGCAAGATTGAAAAGCAAAGGAGGTTGTTCATTTTTACTTTTTATCTCAATCTTTTTTACTTTACCCTCTTTGTCTTTAACCTTCTCAATTACCTCTTCTGCCTCCTGCTTTTTTATATACCTGTCCCCGTCTTGAGTATCTTCCACTGATTTTATTATTTTACTTCTTTCCGGCGCCCATTTGCCTTTATATTCAATCTTACTATCTAAAGATGCAAAATTAGCAGTAATGCCATAATGAATCTTAGGTACAAAATTCCTGATTTCTAGTTCTCTTTCAGTTACAAGACCTAATACACATGTCATAACTCTGCCTATAGCAATAACGGATGATTTGCTTTCCTTCAACAAAGCTGATAGATTCCGCCCATATAGACAAGTATATATTCTGCTAAAATTCATACCAAACAGCCAATCCTCTTTGGCCCTGCTATAGGCAGCTTGCGATAGAGAATCATACTGTGCAATATCCTTTGCACTTCTAATCCCTTCTTTTATCGCATCTTCAGTCTGAGATGATACCCATACCCTTTTAGCCGGTTTTGAGCTTCCGCTCTGCTCATAAACAAGCCTAAAAATATACTCGCCTTCTCGCCCACTATCGGTACATGCATATACAAAGTCAATGTCTTCTCTTAGCATAAGAGTTTTTATTGTCTCAAATTGCCTCTTAGTGCCATTATTCTCAATTACTATATACTTATATTCTTCAGGAATTATCGGTAAATGATCCACTCTCCATTCCCTATATGCTTTATTATATGCATCAGGAAATGCTAATGTTATAAGATGTCCAAAACACCAGGTAATAATAGAATCCTTTGATTCTGCATAACCTTTAGCTCTATCACTTTTTGAAACGTTTACACCTAAAACTGCAGCAAAACTTACCGCTACTGACGGTTTTTCAGTTATATATAGATTCTTACCCAAAATATCTCCCTCTTAGTTCCTCTGTTATCTGTTCTCTAATTATTGTATCCTATTCCCTCAAAATCTTCAATAGACTAAGAAAAGGAGACTCACAAAAGGTGGAGCTTTATCTCCACCTCCAGGCAATTGCACCTATAATCGTTTTAAATGTCCTTTTGTTCTAATTCCACCTATACCTTTAACACCAGAAATTGTCATCTGAGCTACTTCCTGAGGTAATACATATCTTTTTTCATCGGTAATGGCAACTTTCTCGCATACAATTGCAGGATCTAATGCGTTAATATTTATCCTTCCGGGTGAACTCGCAAAGTTGGCTCCCGCATTCATAATAGCCTCAAAATACGATTGGCATGCTCCTGCAAATATACACAACTTGTCGAAATCGCCTTCATATTCCCTAGCCAACTTTACAGATTGAATAAAATACTTGGAATTTCTATAGTTTTCAATAGAGTTAAGGCTACTACCTTTCTTCTTAATTCCATCATGCCCGGTTAAAATCAATATATCCGGCTTGTAGTCATTCAAAGCGCGTTGCACTAAACCCGGCTGTTCATTTTCTGCTGCTACAACACCAACAACATTTATACCTGCTTCTCTATAGTTATTTTTACACATATTTAAGAACTTCTCACTAGAATCAAACTGAAGTATTTTACCAGGCCTTTCTCTAAATCTATTAAGCCAATGTAATCTGTTTGCAAATCCACCCCTATAAGTATTTCTCCTAACGTTTAGTATATCTCTTTGCAAATTCATTTGAACATTTTTGTAATCCTGCTTTATCAGATCTTCAGCATTAGAATCAGCTTCTATTCTATAGAATAATCCTCTCAAAACATATACAGGTTTAGCGCCATCTTTGTTAACAATGTCAACAACACGAAAATAAATGTCCTGTCCATGGGATTTACGGGTTACTATATCCCCAACTTCTAAATCATTCATATTGACCCTCCTAAAAAGAAGTTTACATTACATAATATGCATTACTTCTCTTTAGGGGCTTGAACCACTAATTTGTTTTTAGGTGATTCCAAAAAAACAACTGGTCAAATTAGCATTTTCAAAATTTTATTTATAGCCTAAGTATTCCAATATACCCTCTGCTATTTTTTCACCTATCTCATGAGTGTTTTCTACAACCCACTCAACATCAGATTTATTTGTACAGTAAGCAATTTCAATACTATTAGTCAGTGCGTTTATTGCATTTATTGGGTCATCATGGCTGCCTTCAAAAACTCCTTTTCTCCAATAATCCGCTGCATCGTATGGAGAAATCGAAAACACTTTTATTTCTACAAGTTCTGCTAATTCTTTGCTAGCATTATCTTCATGCTTAAATACTACCATCATACCTCTTTCATCCTCATTCTCACCTTCTGCAGCTCGAATTGAATAAAATATATTTGATTTTTTATTATTACTGTCATTAATTATGTTATTTGTATATCTTGCTTCGGATAACATTCGCCATGATTTGTTACTTCTATGTACTATTATCCCTTTCTCAGATAATACGGCCTGTACTACATCTGCAATGTCACTCATACGATCATACTCTGAACCATAATTCCCTACTCCTACTTGATATAATTGCAAGGAAGGGCTTAAGTAAACCACCACACCTGATATATCAACAGGTATAGGAATAGGATTTACTATTACTTGTTCGTGAACAAACTCCCACAACAGGGATGAATTTAACTTAAACTTTCCCGATTCCTCATGGGGCTTACTGATCATAAACAAAAAATCCGAATCATTAAGAAGATCTAGCATAGCCTGATTCACCGCGCCAAATCCATCTGACAATGCCTCTTCTATTTTGCCTCTGTATGTTGGATAATCGTCCTTATTAAAAGCTAACTGCTGTTGGTAGAGTATAACAAGGGCATTTGTCAACGCTGTGAAATCTTCTGTATATTCCGACACATTGTGCTTTATCATTACTTCTGTTGCTGATACATCGACGCTTCTATCTAATGCTTTTTGTAAAGCCATTATTTCTATACCCTTGTCACCCTGCTTATAAGGTACCTTTAACAAGTCGTCTTCTGTACTGACTTCGGTGGACTCGTCCCCTTTATTAAAGCTATACCGAATAGTTACAATAGAACTCATGTGAACTCCTTTGAAAGCAGCCGCTTTCAAAATGACAGAATCATATTTAGACGAGCTTATCAACAGCTTATCTTTATCATCATAGACTGAAGATACTAAAGTTGGCTCCGAACCGTCAAGCGTATACCTTATAACTACTCCTTCCGATGCCGTTTCCATTGACACAATAATATCACCGTCAAATTCTCCTGATTCAGGACTAATTAAAGGTTCAGGCAAAACATTTTTTACAATTACACTATAAAGTGATGTTGTCAATACAACCTCTCCATTTGAATTTAAACCTAAAGCTATAATGTTATAGTTTTTATTATTCTCTAGCTTTTCAGTATCTAATGTTAGGTTATATTCAGAATTTTCAGAAGACACCTCCACCAACTCAAAATATGTTTCGCGTTTCTTTGATACCTCTACCGCACATATTTGAAGGTTTTCTATACCCTTACCCTCTCCTTTAAGTTGCACATTTAAATCTAATACTCCACTAACTTCAGCAGTTTTAGTTGTATCAATTCCTTTCCACACAAGGTTCCTCTCAGCATTCACTACAACTGTGTGCTTCACTGATTCAATAATTGTTCCATCCTCCAGTAAAGCAGATATCTTATACTCATGTTTTCCTTCTTCAAGTATTTCTATAAACTTTTCATATCTCACAACAGATGCAAAATCACCATCAAATATTACTGATTTGTCAGACATTAAATACTTGTCCCTATAAGTTGCATTGTTCATAATTTCCCCTAAATCAATCCATATTCCACTATTTAATCTAAACTGTACTGCAACTTGTAAAATACCTTTAGCACCTATAGGTGAAAAAAGATCTGCACACACTTCAAATCTTTCGCCGGTTTTTACCTCTTCAGGCTCCAAAGTAATATTTTTTAATTTTACTTCCGTGTCTTTAATTACAGGGTTAGTGAAATAATCCCAAACACTCACTTTATTAAAACCTATAGAAACTGTCTTTTTGCAGTCTAGTTCTATACTATCTGGTATTCCATCTAAGTCAGTGTCTGTAATAATGTCCTTTTCATTAGGTTCTTCTTTTAGTTTTACGACACTCAAATCAGAAAGCCTTATCCATGAACCTTCTAGTGTAACTTCTTTTATTTTTAAACTTAGTTCTCTTAATACTTCTGCAAAATTCGAATAAATATCCGCAAAAATACCACCAGTTTGTGAATACAGGTCTTTGTATACTTCCTCAATGCGTTTCTCTGATACAACCGAGGTTATTATTCCTCCATTATTAAGTAAATCAATTTCCTGCTTCATATTATTAACTTCTTTAAAACGTGTCTCGTCTTTATACTCTGCATCGGTAAGCAATATTATAAACTTGTTGGCATTCGATCTAAATCCCATTCTCCTGGCTTCTTCCAACGCATCTACCGTCGATTCCGGAGCATCTCCTCCACCTATAACTTTAATTGCTGAAACTCTCTTCTTAAACTCATTTGCATCAGTATACCAGCCACAATTAACAGTTGATTCCTCTCCATCTTCTTTTATATCTTTATAGTCAATTAAGCCAAAGCGGACTTCAATGTTATTACCTAATTCTTCAGCAAATGCATTTACATTTTTTATAACATTATTAATCTCATCGCTCATTGAACCGGTAGAATCTATGACAAATACAACATCAGCCTTTCCCCTAGCAAGTACTCCCTCTTTTTCATCCTCATCTAGCATAAGGCTTTGAATAAGTTTAAAAATATCAATTATGCCATAAATACTAAAGTGTGTTGTTGTTGCACTTATTTGGGCATTTTCAATATCATATTCCGTATCTAGAATATTAAGCTTCCCTTCATGAACTGTAAATACTTTTAAGTTTTGCATATCATGAGAAGCTAAAGTATCCTCGGATATCTCAAAAGTTAGCTTTGCACTTGTTATGTTTTCATCACAGGTAATATCTAGCGAATTTCCTATAATACCTTCAATATTTGATAACTCATTCATATATACAACTTCTTGCACCGTAAGGTTTTCTGCCGCATTAGGAGCTCCCTCCAAACCTATAAATTTAAGGGTATCGTATACTGCAGATATTCCAGCATCAAATTCAGTTCTATATACATTATTAGTAACTGTAACCATACTATCTAATACTCCTGGAGTAAATGAAAACACATCAGAAAGGCTCGAGCCATTTCTTACCTCTTTACCGTCGGCAATTCCATCATCATCCGTATCTAAATTGATTGGATCCGAAAAGTATACTTTTACTTCAGCACCATCTGTCAAACCATCTTTGTCCGAATCTCTATCCTTTGGTGAAGTTCCTGCATTGAATTCCTCAATATTGGTAAGACCATCTCCATCAAAATCCATATCTGAATCCCGGAAAGGATTGCCTAGAGTAAACATAAAAGAAGGGTTTGTAGAAAGTTCAATCACTTCATAATAGTCATTTAAGCCGTCCCTATCAGTATCACTACAAAAAGGACTTATTAAAAATGCTCCCTCAACTTCTTCTCCCGGTCTTCCTACAATATCTACTTTTACAATTCCATTCTCTTTTGTCACTTTCCATGGACACAATTCCGCCCAATCACTTAAACCGTCTTTGTCGGTATCATCAATTAATGGATTAGTCTTGTATATTTCTAATTCTTCGTAATCAGACAGTCCGTCTCCATCAGTATCTGCTTTTAGCCTTGAGGTTCCTGATAAAATTTCATCTCCATCAAGCAACCCATCATTATCGGTATCAATATTAATGGTAACTGCCTTTGTATCAGAATATATCCTGTCATTTATGTCAGTTATTATTATTTCTATTTCATTTCTATAGCCTGGCAGCTCTAAATGCAAACCAAACTCGTAAATCCCTTTTTCAATGTCAATAGCCTTATAGTCATTAATACTATAGATGTTTGATTTATCTCCATTCTCATCTTTGTAATTAACTGTACACTGTATTAGCTTTATTGATTGCACTTCTAAGGTTTCAAACTTTATGTAAACACTATTGGAAACTGTGATTGTCTCCGGCTCTAAAAAATAGACCTTTCCGTTATTGTTTAAACTTGTAGGTTCAGGAGTTGTTTCACCATCGTTTGAATTTGTCACCGTTGGTGAATAGGTAGGAATTAGTGTAACGGTTGGTATATTAGTCGGTGTAACAGTTGGTGTAACGGTTGGTGCAACGGTTGGTATAATGGTTGATGTAATGGTTGGCGTAATGGTTGGTGTAATGGTTGGTGTAATGGTTGGTGTAATGGTTGGTGTAATGGTTGGTGTAACGGTTGGTGTAACGGTTTGAGTAGAACCTTGATCCGTTTCCTTCCGATATGTTGACGACTGTTTTTTTGATGAATTTGATGTTAGTGTGCTTGTTACAAAAGGTGTTGGTGTGTTAGTTGCAAGGGGTGTCGGACTATATGAAACTGACGTAAAACCTACTCCAGGTATCTCCTCTTCTTTTTCAATTGTATTTATAAATGCAAAACTTTTATCAAGTAGGCAAAAGGCCTCCGCACGAGTTGTATAGTTAAGTGGCCTAAATGTATTATCAGGATATCCTCTAATTATATTATTTTTTTTACACAACATAACTTGACTATAAAACCAATCGCTATCCTTTACATCAGCAAACAAATAGCCTCCCGTTTCTGATTGTGCGTTAAACATACATAAATCAAATAAAAGTTGTGCAATTTCAGCTCTTGAGATGTTGTTTTCAGGTCTGAAGGTCCCATCGGGATAACCTTTAACAATATCATTACTCGTAGCTATATCTATCAATTGTCCATACCAGGCATTTCTTTTTACATCGGAAAAAGTTTTAGCTTCTCCTTTTATTTCTTTTAGCTTTAAAGCTTCAACAATAACAGCCAAAAATTCCGCTCTTGTTATATTCCTTTCTGGCTGAATTTCAATACCGTTATTCGTGGATACCCCTTTAATGTAGCCAGCCTTAAGCAAGTTAGCTATTTCATCCTGTGCCCAATGATTACTGATATCACCATAATAGTTAATATCCTGTGTTTGAGATTTACAAACTAAAGATTGAAAACTAATAATAACTATTAGTATGACAGAAATACTGATCTTTGATATTCTCTGCATTACACTCCCCCCAAAACTTTAGGTATTTTTCTGGACGTATATTAATCATGATATCCCAAGTTTAGGAAGTAGTCAAATCATATCAAAGCTTTGGTAATCACCTTACAACACCCAAGATTTTAATCTCCCGACTCTCTTTTTTATAACCTGTCTTACTTCATTATATATTTCTATAGCATTCAAAATTGTCTTTTCGTCTGGTTCCATGCCACCATATTTAAATTTACTAAAGCTTTCAGCAAATCCTGATAAATCTATCCCACTAGCCTCAAGAATTCTTACTGCATAGCAAGACGGTGTCTCGTGTTTATCAATTTCCAATCCGACTTTCTTTAACAAATTTGATATTTTTGCAAACACCATTGAAATTGCTTTACTCTTGTCTGCATTCAAAATTTTCTTTTTCCAAACGCTCCTTCTGATCCAAAAAATCAACCAAATAATTACAAAGAGAGAAAAAATAAAATAGGGTATGAATAACAACTTAACCCAAAGGGGCATAATCAAGATAAACCTCCAAATTGCAGACATTACACTTTTTATTGTACTAAACAAACCATTAAAGAACATACTAAATCTGTCGTCGGACTCGCTTAATCCAACTGTAGGCTCAAAAACCATCCAGCCATAACCCGAAATATACACTTCGGGAAAAGCATGGGCATCTTTCTCTCTTATTAGATAATTTCCTGTTTCAGGGTCCCACTCATCTGCAACAAAGCCTTCAACATATCTTGCTGGCAAGCCTGATGCCCTAGCTAGAACAACCATAGCCGATGCAAAATGCATACATATGCCACTTTTACTCTCAAATATAAAAAAGTCATTGTAGTCCATCCCTCTAGGCATGTTTGGTGGTGTCAAATCATATTTAAACCCTGTATTATAAAAGAAGTTTACAATAGCCTCAGCTTTATCGTAGTCATTGGCAAGCCCCTCAGTTATACTATCCGCAAGATCATATACTCTTTGAGATATATTATATGGAAGCCCTAAGTAATTGTTATAGGCGCCATTCATGTCATCTATGGCTTCATCTATTATAGCCTTGGTTTCAGGTTCTATAACCAACAAACCCTCTGATACTTCCTTACCATCTTCTCCAAGCTTAAAATTATCCATATCAAAAATCCCTGAAACAAATTCTCTGTTTAAATGCTTTATAATACTAAATTCCATAGAAGAGTGCGACAAATTCTGACTAAAATAATCAATACTAAAGCGTTCATTGATACGGGGCATTTTTCCATTAGCTATGTAACATTCAGAACGGTCATTAATGTAGATAGTAGGATTATCAGACAACCCAAAACCGAAAACCCCTGGTGGACTTAACAGCGACTGCATAGGTACTCCCTTTGTTGAGATAAAAGCTTGCCTCGTTTTCCATTCTCTTAGTGTTCCGTCTAGATAATCTTCTACTTCTGAATATTCTGACAAAAGTAATCCATTTTTTTTCATACGTTGCATCAACTCTAATAATACCGAAAACTTATAATAGCTACTTTTAATACCCTTAATATCTCTTTTTTCATCAAGCATCTTGTTACCTTTCAACCAACGATTGTCCACATACTTGTCCCAACTCTGAACTCTAAAATAAAGAGGTTCCTTAGCTTCAACCTCGAAAAGTACTCTATCTCCTAAAGGTGGAGTACTTGAATCAAGAATACTTTGATTTTTTATCCCCATTGTGTTAAATATATTAGTTATATTTGTAACATCGATATCTTGCCCATTTGTTTGTGCGAGGTTTTGTACCGTCTCAGTTATAA
>CAYXPB010000102.1:0-15932 GCA_964466645.1 uncultured Acetivibrio sp.
ACAATTGATTGTAAGGTGTTTATTACTTATCAAAAAAAATGATGCTTCAGCTATGGAGCGAAGTGAATTTTCTTGACAAATGGTAAGAAATTTGATAATATATCTAAAAAATACTTAAAAGCGTTGATAGGGACAAAACGCTGACTTAGTGCTTTAGAGAGCTGTTGGATGCTGAAAAACAGTGCGCTGGTCAGATTGTGATCTCACCCTTGAGCAGTCAGCTGAAAGTTTTTTCACAAAACCAGTAAGTGTAGACCGGTTTCTCACCGTTATATCGAGAGGCATTCATAGTTTTTTATGGATGCAATGAGTGGGTATGTTAATACCAATAAGAGTGGTACCACGGAAGTTTAATGCTTTCGTCTCTGGCAAAATGCTAGGAGATGAGGGCTTTTTTAGTGTTTTGTAAATTATTTGAGTTGTAAAAATGAACCTGAGAAATTTATAGGAGGAAATTATAATGAAACTTGCGTTTTCAACTTTAGGTTGTCCTGACTTCAGCTGGAACGACATATACTCTATGGCGAAGGATTTAGGTTTTAATGGAATTGAAATTCGTGGACTTGGCAACGAGATATTTGCTGTAAATGCACAGCCCTTTACAGAAACTCAGCTACCTCATACTGTAAAAAAACTTTCGGAGTTGCGCCTTGAAATTCCTTGCCTCTCTTCAGGTTGTTGTTTGAAGATGGCAGAAAACGCCGACAAAAACTATGATGAGATTATGCAATATATCGAGTTGGCTTCAAAACTTGGTACACGATACATACGTATCTTGGCTGATCTTGAGCCTCATCCTAATGGTGAAGTAGATGATGGAGTGGTTCTTGCAGCTTTGCAACGGCTAGTACCGGCAGCTGAAGAAAAGGGAGTTACACTTCTTATAGAAACAAACGGTGTATACTCTGACACTACCCGTTTATGTTCGCTTCTTGATAATATAGCAAGTGATGCTGTTGCGGCTTTATGGGATGTACATCACCCTTACAGGTTTGCAGGAGAAAAGCCGGAGAAGTCGGTACAAAACCTTGGTGCATACATAAAGTATGTTCATATTAAGGACTCGGTTATGGAGAATGGTGTGCCTAAGTATAAGATGATGGGAGAAGGAGATCTTCCTATTGATGAGATGATGAGGGCGCTGCGATCGATTAATTACGAAGGTTATGTTTCGCTTGAGTGGGTCAAACGCTGGGCAGCTGATCTTGATGACGCGGGAGTTGTTTTTCCGAATTTTGCAAACTATATGGAACGCTACATGGAAAAAAGTGTAGTGAAGGGGCATTTATATGATAACAAAGCTAAAACAGGAAAATATATATGGGAAAAAGATACGCTTATTGATCTGACTTTTCCTCAGGTACTCGATAGAATGGTTGATGAATTTCCGAATCAATATGCTTTTAGATATACCACATTAGATTACACCAGAACGTATTCAGAATTTCGTGAGGATGTAGACAACTTTGCACGTTCACTTATTGCTTTAGGCGTGAAGCCAGGAGATCATATTGCTATTTGGGCTACTAATGTTCCTCAATGGTATATTACATTTTGGGCGGCTACAAAGATTGGTGCTGTTCTTGTTACGGTAAATACTGCATATAAGATTTATGAAGCTGAATACCTTCTGCGTCAGTCGGATACACATACGCTTGTAATGATAGACGGCTATAAGGATTCGGATTACGTAGGAATAATTAAGGAGCTTTGTCCTGAACTTGAAACTGCTGAGGCAGGAAAGCCATTGTATATAAAGAGATTGCCTTTTATGCGTAATATTATTACTGTAGATTCCAAGCAAAAAGGATGCCTGACTTGGGATGAGGCTAATGCCTTAGCTCAAAAGGTTCGAATTGAAGAAGTCTATCGCAGGGCACTTGCAATAAATAAGCATGATGTTTGCAATATGCAATATACCTCAGGAACAACAGGGTTCCCTAAGGGTGTTATGCTTACCCATTACAATGTTGTAAATAACGGAAAAAATATAGGGGATTGTATGGATTTTTCAACGGCTGACCGTTTGATGATACATGTGCCTATGTTCCATTGTTTTGGCATGGTGTTAGCGATGACAGCTGCAATGACACATGGTGTTACAATGTCCCCTATGCCATATTTTTCACCTAAGAAATCACTTGAATGTATAAATAAAGAGAAGATTACAGCTTTCCATGGTGTTCCGACGATGTTTATTGCTATGATAGAGCACGAGAATTTTGCTAAGACTGATTTTTCACATATGAGAACAGGTATTATGGCAGGGAGTCCATGTCCTGTAAAGGTTATGCAGGATGTTGTGGATAAGATGAATATGTCTCAGATTACGATTGTATTTGGACAGACAGAGTCTTCACCGGGATGTACTCAGAGCCGCGTTGATGATTCTATAGAATTGCGTGTTAATACAGTAGGACGTGCACTACCTGGTGTTGAATGTAAGATTGTTGATCCTGAAACAGGAAAGGATTTGCCTGACAATGTAGACGGAGAGTTTGTTGCCCGAGGTTACAATATCATGAAGGGTTATTACAAGATGCCAGAAGCAACAGCTGCAGCTATTGACAAAGACGGCTGGCTTCACACTGGAGATTTGGCAAGGCGTGATGAAAACGGTTATTATAAAATTACTGGACGTATAAAGGATATGATTATTCGTGGAGGAGAGAATATTTATCCTAAGGAAATTGAAGATTTTATATATACACATCCGAAAGTAAGAGATGTTCAAGTTATCGGTGTGCCGGATAAGCAGTATGGTGAGGAGATAATGGCATGTGTTATATTAAAAGAAGGTGAAAACCTTACTGAAGAAGAACTCAAAGATTACATCCGTTCTCACATAGCTAAACACAAGACTCCGCGTTATATAGATTTTGTAACCGAGTTTCCAATGAATGCGGCCGGTAAAATTATGAAATATAAAATGCGTGAGCAGGCTGTTGAAAAGTTTGGCCTTCAGTCAGTGAATAAGATAGTTACAGCATAGAAGGACAATGTTATACGGTTTTTGACATAAAAGATTGCTAATTAAAAGTTCTGGGACATCGAGCCCCAGAACTTTTGTGTCTTTCACTTTAATGGTTTATAGAATTCAAAAAACAGACTTTATAAACCGATAGAATTTCGGAAATATTGCATCTGAAAAAAATACCAATGGTTCTTTTTCTGGAAAAAGCAATACCAGCCTGATAACATAAACTATTAATATAATTGCTGTAAGGAAAATAACCAATCCGTTAAATAGTTTTTTGTTTGCCTCAATTTTCTCCTGCATCATGATTATAATAGCAAAAGGTGCAAGAAATAAGGGATGGTAATAAAATGCTTGAAATATATTTCCTCTAAATAATGAAATATAGGCTCTTGTCATTCCACAAGAAGGACAAGGAATTCCAGTTAAATTTAGAAATAAACAAGGACTTCGTTTAAAAATTAAACTAAATAAAAGACTTACAATTCCTATAAACAAAAACATTATAAAACTTTTTTTCACTTGATCAACTCTATTTAATTATTTTTGTATCACCTTACATAGTAGCCATATCATTCATATGATTCTGCATAATTGCTAATGAAACAATTCCTAATCCGAAAATCGAAAGAATTAAATATAGCATTGAATCATCTGAAGAGGAAGATTGAGCTTGAGCAATTCTTTTGCCCATTTTATAATTCCAGTAGATATAATAGATGCCACATGTAACCAGTGAAAATACAAGTTCGATTCCAGGATTAGCATTTTCGTTGTTATACTCTGTTATCTCTTGGGTCATTTTATACATCCAATAATATGCGTAAATACCGCAAGTTACAATGGACAATATAATTGATGTTGCGATGCTTCTTTGAGTCATAGATTCGCCCCCTAGGTTATTAATTTGTTTTGGTAAACAATAGAAAAGGAATTTTCCCTACATATATATTTTATATTGAGATAGCTATATAGTCAAATTTTTTATACAATTTTATCAGTGGATAAAACTGTATAAAAAATTTGGCTATAAACAATAAGCCATAAATATCCGAAATACATAAATATATTAAATCAATTGGTGTCTTGATTTAAGAATTCTTCGTTCAATAGCCCGCATGTGTATGATTTCTAAGCTTGAAAAACGATTTTAGTGTACTTCAAGAAACCATGTAGTTAGAAAAAAAGGTCTCCTTATAAATTCAAATTTAAGATTATTATAAGCAAAGAAGTTATTTAACATATTTTGTGGACTACAAAAATAGCCTGATATAAAGAACGATACCTATTATGTACGTTAAGTGTCCTAAGAATAAATAACAAATATATTGAGAATAGTCGAAGCCAAATGCCACATAACATTCATCTCCTTAGCATTGACCACTTTCATTTTATGATACGAATATTACAAATTATAAAACTCTATGTAAAAGTACAAATCTATATTAAAAATGAGGTAGCAATTAATGAATATCGTAGTATTAAGCGGAAGTCCAAAAGGAAAACACAGTATAAGCCTTCAAACAATTTTATACCTTCAAAAGTATTTTGAAAATGATTACTTTGAGATATTACATGTGGGGCAACAGATAAAACAATATGAAAGGGATATGGGAGTGGCAATAAAAAAGTTACTCGACGCTGATATGGTAGTGTTTTGTTATCCGGTATACACATTTGTTGTGCCATATCAACTACATAAGTTTATTGAGTTGCTGAAAGAACAGAAAATTGACTTAAGCGGTAAATTTGCTGCACAAATCACAACGTCTAAGCACTTTTATGATGTGACAGCCCATAAATTTATAGAAAATAATTGTTTGGATTTAAACATGAAATACATTCATGGCCTTTCAGCTGACAGGGCTGATCTGTTAAATGCTCAAGGACAAAAAGATGCGATAAAATTCTGGGAGTATGTGCATTTCTGTTATAAATCGGACATTTATGTATCTACAAATAAGCTGCTAGGTTCATTGAATAAGTTGTTGGGTAAGAAACCCTATATTCCAATTTATTCTTCAACAGCAAAATCAAGTACTTATGATACAGTAGTTGTTACAAATTGTGAAGATAATGATGAAAATCTTAATAATATGATCTTAGATTTTCAGAATGTATATCCTTATAACACAAGAGTTATAAACATTAGGGAATATCCGTTTGCTGGTGGGTGTCGTGGTTGTTTTCATTGTGAGATTTCCGGAAAGTGCATGTATAAAGAAGGATTTGATGTATTCTTAAGGGAAGAAATTCAGAGTGCAGACGCTATTGTATACGCTTTCACTATAAGAGATCACAGCATGGGGGCATCCTTTAAGTTGTATGATGACAGACAATTTTGTAACGGTCACCGCACTGTAACTATGGGAATGCCAGTAGGATATATCATAAGCGGATCGTATAGCCTAGAGGAGAACCTTAGGCTTATTATTGAAGGTCGTTGTGAGGTTGGCCGTAACTTTTTATGTGGCGTGGCTTCCGATGAAGAAAATACAGCTAGTTCAATTAAGATGCTTTCTAGCAAATTGGATTATGCTCTTCAAAAGAGACTTTTGCTTCCTCAGAACTTTCTTGGTGTTGGTGGCTTGAAAATTTTTCGTGATCTCATTTATGTTATGAGGGGATTGATGAAGCAAGACCATAAGTTTTATAAAAAACATGGAATGTACGACTTTCCACAAAAGGAAATTAGTATTATCCTCAAAATGAAACTTGTTGGAATGTTATTATCAATGCCCTTTGCATTTAAAAACATAAGTAAGAGAATAAGTGATGCAATGATTAAGCCATATAAAAAAGTCATAGATAAGAATTAGTGATTAATCACTTAATGAACTTTCAGGTTTTTACTATACTTTAAAAATGTTTATGATAAAATGATATATGGTGAGTTTATTTCCCTAAGTATTCTAATCTAGAACACTTTTCGAAAAGTAAATAGGGTATGTAGGTTATCTTTCGAGATTTAACCTGTTAGTATAATAGTGAGGAGCTTGTTTTATGTTTAGTGATTTCATAAAGCATTATAACATCATACGAGATATTCTTAGAGACTGTTTTCTCTATGGATGCTTTTCTAGAGATGGATTAGAGAGTAAACGGGATGTGAGTTCAAGAAAAGTTAGCTATGAAATACGACGCATCCAGCAGTATGTAGAGGATAAATATATTAAGGTCGATAAGGACGGAAGGTATAAACTTTTAAGCTTGACGTATGACTTTATGAGACATTCAGACAATTTTCTTGTGAATACATATATGACAAAGAGCTTTACACGTATCGATTTACTGACCTATTTTTTCTTGTTGTTGTGTATACAGTCCGAAGGAGCTGTTTGTTCAATAAATGAAATAGAAAACAGGCTAATTGATGAAGGTCATATTTCCCTTGAAAAAATCAGCAGAAAGACTATCGAAAGAAAACTTTCAGAAATGTGCAAAGATATCGGAATTCTTTCTTGTGAGACTATAAAGAGGACAAAATACTATTCTATTGAACCGGATATAATTGAAGAATTAAACGGCGATGAACTTAAAGAGCTACATGTGGCAATTAGCCTTTATAAGAATATTATTTTCCCTATAACTTCAGGGTATTTTTGTGAACAGACTTTACAGAGCTATATGACTTATGAGAGAAGCATGGAAAATATGGAGATTAATATATTTAACTATAGGAATGTGCATTTTCACCCAATAATTGAAGAGCAAGTATTATGGGAGATTTTAAATGCACTACATCAGAGGAGAAAAGTAATAATTTTTTATCATAGAGCAAAAAGTAAGGAGAACTATGAAAAAGCTAATATATTGAGCCCTTATAAAATACGGTATGATGTTCAACATGGAAGGTTTTATTTGATTTCTTTCAATCAAAATAAAAAATGTGTGATTTCAAGGCTCGATAGAATAGAAAGAGTTGAAATACTAGATGAGACATTTTTCAGGGAGGAATTCGATGAGGAATACCAAAAACATATGTGCTGCAGTTGGTCAAGTGTAGCCTTAGATTATGGAAAGGCTCCTGAAATTGTAAAACTTGAGATCATAATAGACGAAGAAACGGAAGGATATATTGTTGAACGGATTGTGAACGAAGCCCCAAATGGGAATTTAGATAAAATAGATACTGGTAAATATCACTTTACAATGCAGGTCAATGATAGTAGTGAGATAATTCCATGGATCAGAGGTTATGCAGGTTGTGTAAGAGTATTAGAAAGTGAGAAGCTTGCAAGGAAGCTTAAAAAGGACCTAAAGGAGATGCTTTTAGTGTATGGAATTGTTTAATGAAGTTAAAAACAGGTACTTCCTGCTGATTTATAAAATTATCAATGAGTGTGAAAATGGCAAGTCTAAGGAAGAAATAGTCCGAATTATTGATGAAGGAGAGTTTGAACAGAAGGTTATAGGTAAAAATCAGCAATCTTTTGCAGACCTTGTTTTAAATAGATGCTTAAGCAAAGAAAATTTTTGTTTGTTATCCGAGGAAGATGAAAAGTTTTATCCTTCTATTAGGAATTGTGGTAGACCTCCTCTTCCTGTTAGATTTACAAATCTTGAAAAGGCTTGGCTTAAAGCCCTTTTAGATAAAGATGAAGTACGTTTGATATTAGGTAAGAATACCTATGAAAAATTGCATAATAAACTCAAGGATATTGATACTCCAATAAGGGAAGAATATTTTGAGTTGACCAACACAATTAATTTGCCTCAAGTTGATAATGAAAATGAATATGAGTCGAATTTTAACACAATATTAGCTGCGATTATACAGGAAAAACCTATAAGGTATACTAATACTGATAAAAGAGGTAATGTCTATAGCAACAAGTTGGCCGTTCCTGTAAATATTGAGTATTCCATGAGAGATGGCAGGTTCCGTGTATCAATGTATTCCATAGATGATGATAGACCAATAATGGCAAACATTTTTAGTCTGTCTTCTCTTAGAATTGTCGATGAAGATGTTGATATTGACAGGGAAAAGGCAAAAGAGCTGTTGATCGAGCAGAAATACTCCGGAGAACCTATTATCTTGGAGGTTACAGATAGAAAGGCGGCAATGGAAAGGTGTTTTATGTGCTTTTCAGGTATGGAGAGGACTGCACGGGATTTAGGAGAAGGTAAATATGAAATAAGGCTGAATTACTACATGTTTGAAGAGGAGAACATTATCAGAAATATAATTTCACTTGGACCCTATGTTAGGATTTTGTCTCCTCAAAGAATTGCAGATGAGGTTATAAGGAGGGTAAAGAAATCTATTAACCTATATGAGGAGATTGAAAAATAACTTGATCAAGGCCATTTCAGAAAATAACCTATACAATATTTATAGCCTCAAAGCCCATCAAATCAATTTTTTTGAAATGGCGATTGACCAGTTGTTTTTTTGGAATCACCCAAATTTAAGTTTAGTTTTAAAAATAAAGGGTATAAATCATTAACAATTAAAATAAAACTAACATTGTTATAGATTTAGACAGGAGGAATTGACGTGACAAAGGATTTTTATACTGCGGTAGCAGACAGGAGATCACATTATGGAATAAGTAAGGAATCTTTAATACCTGATGAAAGAATTAAAGAAATAGTTGAGTATACTGTAAAGCATACTCCATCGGCCTTTAATTCCCAAAGTGCAAGAGTTATTTTGCTATTAAGAAACCATCACGATAAATTATGGGATATAACTAAGGAGGCTTTAAGGAAGATTGTTCCTAAAGAACAATTCAGTTCTACCGAGGATAAAATAAATTCATTTCAAAATGGATATGGAACAGTTTTATTTTTTGAGGACAATTCGGTAATTCAATCTTTGCAAAAACAGTTTGAATCATATAAAGACAACTTTCCTATTTGGTCACAACAATCTAACGGTATGCATCAATTTGTACTATGGACAGCCCTAGAAATTGAAGGTTTTGGTGCATCGTTGCAGCATTATAATGAACTCATCGAAGCTGATGTGAAAAAAGAGTGGAGTATACCGGATAATTGGAAGTTAATTGCCCAAATGCCCTTTGGGAAGCCAACAGAAATCCCTGATGAAAAGCAGTTTCAACCGTTGGAAAACAGTGTTAAGGTTTTTGGATAGAAAAAAAGGACTGGACAATCAGTCCTTTTTTTATGAGCAACTCGAATGTGTCTTGTATTAGTGAAACATTATTTTTGGTAGGTGATGGATTTTTTTGTGTTTTATGATATAATTTAAATCGTAAGAAATAGTTGATTCAAAAAAACTCAAAATGTATATGTAATTAGCTATATAGCGAAAATATCATAATACACTTTTAGAGAAAAGTATGGTTCCGCTGTTATAGGTAGCGGAATTTATTATTGATGCACAAAACTAAAAATAAAACAGGATTGTAAGAATTAAGCTTAATGCTATAAAATGTACATATTAAAGCCAACAAGTTTTAGGAGGAAAAATGAAAAAATATTTAAAAGCAACAGGGTTTATACTTCTTTATGCAGGGATATATTTTGCATTACAGTTCCTATATTTAATTGCTGCAGCAATTATAGCAGCTATAATGGAAATAGTTAAAAACCCTGATATGAATCCACTTGAACTGACAGAGAAATTAACAAGTATTATTATGGGTCAGGCACATATGTCAATTATTTTTGCAACAATAGTTGCAATACCTGTATATTATTTTATCGTTAAAGCAAGAAAGCAAAATTTATTTAAATTATGTAGCTTTTCATCTATCAAGCCGATGTCATTATTTGTGTTGGTTATAGCTGGAATATCAATTAATTTGTCTAGTGGATTTTTACTTGAAATAACACAAAGGTTGGATTTTTTAAAGAGGTATTTTGAAGCACATGATGAACTGATGAAGGTTTTAGTTGGAGGAAGTAATATAATAATTGTTTTTATAGGTACTGCGATAGCAGCTCCTATTATTGAAGAAATTTTATTTCGAGGGTTAATATTTAATGAACTCAAAAAAGTAATGTCTGTTACTGCAGCTGTAGTGTTGCAAGGTGTTTTATTTGGAATGTATCATATGCAGGTAGTACAAGGTGCATATGCGGCGGTGTTCGGGATATTAATGGGGCTTGCCTATGTTTGGACAAAATCAATATGGTCATCGATAATTATTCATGTAATGATTAACGGAACAAGCACTATATTGTCAAATATCCCAACTGAATCTAGATTTATGTTTGTGTTGGAAAATTATAATGCTATTATTTTTGCGATAAGCTTAATATTAGTTATAGTATGCTATTTTTACCTGCATAAAAAAAGAATTAGTTCGCCACAGTTTCAACCCTAATCTAAAACTAATTATCAAAATAACCTTTTTAGATTTGGACAGAGTGTTTTTTTAAAATTTCTATTGACAGATCAACAAATAGTGTATAGTTTTGTTAAAAATATTCTTTTGGGATTGGAGGATAAACGATGTATAGAATTGCAAACTTTGAAATAAGAAAAAGTGAATTGTCATTTGAACGAATTTGTAACCTATCTATATTTTTTATACATTGGCTTATTCCTCTACTGTTTAAACGTAAAAGCATTTAATTTAGTACATAAAGATACGTGTAAATAAGTAAAAGTGATTAAGTCTGAATTTTGGATTTAGTCACTTTTTATTTTGGATTTTTGAGGTGGTAAAATGAAAGGGTTTAATTGGAATCCGGTATTTAATTTGGTTATAAAGATTAAAAATGATTATATAGAAAGCTTTGGTAAGTTAGATATTGTTGATTTTGAAAGATGGCTCACAAGACTGAATAAAGAGGAGTATAACAAGGTTTTTGATCATTTGAAAGTAAAGCAATTTAACAATTTTATTATAATCCGATATGGTATGGATGAAATGCACGAAAGTATGTGGACTGACACTGGAAGTGTTTTTAGAGAATGTAGAAGTGTTGTAATTGATATTTTAAATGAGCAATTGGTGTTGGTGCCTTTCAGAAAATTCTTCAATCTTAATGAAGTTGAAGAGAATAAATTCGATAAGATAGAAGCTGAAATCAAAAATGCCAAGTCTGTAGAAATTACTGATAAGTTGGACGGTTCAATGCAAAGTGCTAGATATTATAATGGAGACATTTTCCTGTCTGGAAGTATGGCATTAGATAGAAATAGCTCATGGCGACTCAGTGACGGATACAACAAATTAACTAAAAGCCATAGAAAGATGATTGCTGAAAATATTGAATACACTTTTATTTTTGAATACATAAGTATTAAGGATGCCCATGTTGTTGCTTATTCCTTAGAACAAGAAGGAATGTACTTGATAGGAATGCGGAATGTTTATACTGGAAAGCAGTTGTCATATAAAGAGGTAGAGGGATTTGCAATTAAGTATGATGTACCTATGACAAAGATAGAGCACAGGAGTTTTGACGATATTATTTATGACTCAAAAAGATTTAAGCCTACGGAAAAAGAAGGATGGGTACTAAACATTGATGGACATATGATTAAACTTAAGTGTGATGATTATGTTCAGCTTCATAGAGTGCTAAACAAATTCTCCTCAGTAAATACAGTAATAAAGAGCATTGCCGACGGTACATATGATGATTTGCTGAGTAAAGTACCTGAGAACTATACTGGAAGAATAAGAAAAATTTCAAACCTTATTTATGAGTATATGAAAAACATCAATGAAGCGATTGACCATTACTACATAAAAGCGCCAAAAGAAGATAAAAAGGAATATATGGTTTGGGTTACGGATAACTGTCCTAGGGAAATTCAAGGGTATTTGCGACAGAAATACTTAAGAAAAGAATACCACGCTCTTAAGACTTGTTTTGCTAATAGTATAAAATATAAAAAGATAAGTGAGATGGGGCTAGAAGATAAGTACTTGGCTTTATTTGAGGATTTGGAGGAAGCATGAATGAATAAATTTATAATGATGGTTGGGTTGCCGGGGAGCGGGAAAAGTACTTTGGCAAAGCGAGTATCCAAAGAAAATAATGCTGTTATACACTCTTCCGATGACTTGCGGCAAGAACTGTTCGGAGACGAAAATGATCAGCGCAATAATGAATTACTTTTTCAGGAATTGAATAAAAAAATAAATAGGGATTTACGTGATGGAAAAAGTGTAGTTTATGATGCAACGAATTTGAGTTACAGAAGAAGAAAACTCTATTTGGATACCATTAAAACGGAGTGTTATAAAAAATGTATTCTCGTTGCTACACCCTATGAAAAATGCTTACAACAAAATAATAATAGAAGTAGGAAGGTTCCAAAACATGTAATGGAGAAGATGTATAGATGCTTTTTTGTACCCCAGTATTATGAAGGCTGGGATGATATAGAGATTGTATTTAATACCGATGGGGGGTATGAGTTAGAGGAGCTGTTAAACGACTTAGATAAAATATCTCAGGACAATATGCACCACTCATTAACCATTGGGGAGCACTGCAAAAAATGCGCTGAATATATCGAAGAGCAATATAAGGATGAGATTCTAAAAATGGCGGCATTATTACATGATATCGGTAAAAAGTTTACCAAAAGATTTGAGGATAGGAAAGGAAACCCTACTGAGGAAGCACATTATTACAGTCACCAGAATGTTTCGGCCTATTTGAGCTTGTTTTATTTAAAGAATATGCCGATTGAAAGAATACTAGAAATTACAAACTATATTCAATGGCATATGCAGCCCTTTAATCTAACTACGGGCAAGGCCAAAACCAAATCGGTCAAACTTTTAGGCAAGGAAGTCTATGACAATTTGTTGAAACTACACGAAGCGGATGTTAGGGCTAAGGCCTAAAAGCTTACGAAAGTTTCTAAAAAATATAGTAAAGGGGTTGAAATCATGCTGTTGACAATTACATATACACAAGCGCCGGCAACGGATTTGGGTTATCTTCTGTATAAAAATCCATCTAGGCCGCAAACAGTTGAACTTAATCATGGGAAAGTACATATATTTTACTCAGAAGCTTCAGAAGAAAGATGTACGGCTGTCCTTTTACTGGCTCTGCAGTTGGAATATCCGGTAGAGTTGCATTAGATGAGGCAGTTAAGCTGTTAAAACAGGCAGCCTTAAATAAGAATATTTCTTTTGATGTAAGAAAACAAACATCAGGGCAAAATGCAGATTTAAGCGTATTGCTGCAACGTTTTTCTGAGCGGTCTGAAGCTCTTCACAGATATGTGGATTCATACAGAAGATACTGCTGGAATGTAAATTCCATAGATAATTTGAAACTTGCACCTTTTCATATTCTTGCTACAGAAGGAAAGGTACATTCAGATAAAAATCATATATGGCATATGGATACTATTGCAAAGTACTTTACCGGCGAAGATAATTTAATAATGGCTACAAACCATATTGTTGTTGATGTTAACGACAGTGAAAGTATTGATAAGGGAATTATTACAGCCAGCAGTTAAGTGCCGTGGCAGAGAATACTTAAGAATCATTTACGGTCCGGAGTATACACTAGATGAGAATATCGAGAGATTAAGGAGCAGATCTTTAGGAAAGAAACGCTCATTAGCTTTAAGAGAATTTGCTCTCGGAATGGAATTCCTAGAACGTTTTGTAAGTAATGAACCGCTATACAGAGTACATGAGTGTGTATTTGGAGTTTTAGCATTAGAAAGCGAACCTGTAGATCCAAGGTTATAATAAAAAAACCAAACAAAAGCTGGATGCCGTTAAACGGTTACTCCAGCTTCCTTTTTTCTTTTTAGGTGATTCCAAAAAACTAACTGGTCAATGGGTGTTTCAAAAAAGTTGATTTTAATGGGTTGGAACTATATATATTGACTAACGAATTTTTTGAAACACCTTAGACAGATTTTTGGAAGCTTTAATGCCCATTCATTGCTAATAAAATTCATCTTGTATATAATAGAATAGTAATTTGATATTTGATGTATTAATGATAAAAGTATAATAAATCTAAATGGATTATGGGGTTTTTATATGAGTCAAAAACAAGTATTACAAGGCATAGATAATTTTAAGAAACTTATAGACAGCAATGGCTATTATGTTGATAAGACTTTGTTAATAAAAGAGCTTATAGATCGCCCGGATCAAATAGTACTTATAACGAGACCTAGAAGATTTGGGAAAACTTTAAACATGAGCATGTTAAAGTACTTTTTTGAGATTCCCAAATGCAGACAACGTGATTTGGAAGAAGAAGATATGAGTTATCTGTTTGAAGATTTAGATATATTAAAATCAGGAGATGAGTATAGAAAATATCTAGGGAAATATCCTGTGGTATATCTTACGCTAAAGAATGCGAAACAAAACAATTGGAAAGAGACCTTAATAAATATGAAAAAAGAAATAGCAAATGAGTATAAAAGACACAGTTACATATTAAAGGGTGATGTCTTAGATAATGCAGAAAAAAATATGTATGAGGCAATAATGAATTTAGAAGCAGAAACAACTCATTATACGGATGTGATACAAAGTTTAACAAAATATTTAAAAAGGTACTTCAAAGAAGATTGTATAGTAATAATAGATGAATATGATACACCAATACAATACGGTTATATAGAAGGCTATTTTAAGGAAGTTATTGAGTTTCAAAAAAGTATGTTGGTAAAAGGTTTTAAAGATAATAATGCCCTTAAGCAAGGAATACTGACAGGAATAATGAAAGTGGCTCAAGAGAGTATATTTAGCGATTTTAATAATCCATCAATAAATACAATATTATCAGAAAGATATAAAGACAAATTTGGGTTTACAGAACTTGAAGTAAAAGAAATGGCAGAGTATTTAGGACTTACAAATCATCTGGAAAACATAAAAAAATGGTATGATGGGTATGTATTTGGAATAGATACGGTAATATACAATCCTTGGAGCATAATTAAGTTTATGAGCATGCCGGAAGATGGATTAAAGCCATATTGGATAAATACAAGCGACAACAGAATGATAAAAGACGTAATGCAGCTTGATAAGGCTGAGGGAAAAAAGGTTGTAGAGAAGCTAATAAAGGGAGAAGAAGTATCTAAGGAAATAGAAGAAAACATTATTTATCAAAGCATAAAAGATAATCCGGATGTAGCATGGAGTTTCCTTCTTCATGCGGGTTATTTGAAAGCATACGGAAAAGAAAGGGTTAGAAATAAATATCAATATAAACTGGCAATACCTAATATTGAAATACAAACAATATATGAAGATATGATAATAAGCTATTTTAAAGAAGATGAAGATATTCTTGAAGATGTTAACTATATATTAAAAAGCTTGTTTGACAATGATATTGAATCCTTCGAAAGGCTTATAAAAGAATTGTATCTAGGTCAGGTGAGCTATCATGATACAAGCTTGGAAAATTTAAAAGAATGGGAGCAAAAGGAGAGGTTTGAAAGTTTCCATCATGGTTTTATGCTGGGTTTATTTGTACAAATGGGTAGGGAATTTATAGTTGAGAGCAATAAGGAATATGGATTAGGACGTCCCGATATAGTGATAATACCAAAAGATGAGGACAAAACAGCATATGTTTTTGAATTCAAATGGGACAGCATAAAGGGTTCAAAAACATTGGACATATTGGCAAATGAAGCGGTAACTCAGATTAAGGAAAAGAAGTACAAAGAAGGAGTTCATAAACTTCACGGTCATAAAAATATAGTGTGTATCGGGATAGGGTTTAAAGGCAAGGAATTGAAGATGTTAATTGAAAAATAGAGTTTTTTAATGGATTAGGCCATTTCAAAAAATAACCTATACAGCAATTAAGCCGCAAAGCGCATCAAATCAAATTTTTTGAAATGGCAATTGACCAGTTATTTTTTTGGAATCACCTTAATAAAAAATTTTTAAAAACAATAAAAAATTATCAAAGCTGAAAGTAAAAAACTCAAACAAAAAGTTTCAAATTGACACTATAGAAATAGGCGAAGCAGATGATATGAAAACTGTTCTTGAGGAATTGCAAAAAA
>CAYXPB010000103.1:0-15893 GCA_964466645.1 uncultured Acetivibrio sp.
TTTCATTGCTGCATCCTTTGTTCTGTCAATAAGTTTTTGCAACTCAGGATGTAAAGATTCTGCTCTACTTGGATTAAATCCATCTTTTCCAGGATATCCAAAATATTTTTTACCTGTTTTCATATCAACAATTGAGGATATTTTACTTGGTGAATATTTTCCTCCAGTTGGTTTCAGTATACCACCATTTTTAATAAATAATCTTTGTTCTTCTGATGCTTCCTTTGTGATTTTTAAAGCTTTTGGCAGAGCCTCAGCCACCTCCTCTGCTGACTCACGTCCTACAATACCAATATTATCATACTTTGAAGGTTCAATACCCAAATCATCCAGCTTGTTAATTAAGTTAGGTTCGATTCCATTCTTCATCGCTTTTACTGCATCATCACCATACTTAATCGCACTTTCAACTGCTTCATCACCATACTTAGCAATGCTTTCTACAAGTTCATCACCATAAACATAAATTGCAGTCAAGCCATCTTCCCCATGTTTTGCAATTGCTCTTACTGCATCATCTCCATATTTTGTGATTACTTCCAAAGCTTCGTCTCCGTAATTCTTAACTGCTCTTATAGCATCTCCGCCATGGTTCTTAATTGCCTTTACAGCATCATCTCCATATTTATTGATGAGTTCTACTGCATCTAGTCCATAGTCTTTAATTGCTCTTACTGCATCGTCTCCATGTTTTGATATTGCTACTACTGCATCGGTACCATATTTATTAATTGCTTCTAGTGCTTCGTCTCCGTAATTCTTAACTGCTCTTATAGCATCTCCACCATGGTTTTTAATTGCATTTAAAGCATCATCTCCGTATTTGTTGATAAGCTCAACTGCATCTTGTCCATAGTTTTTAATTGCATTTACTGCATCTTCACCATAGTTTTTAATTGCATTTACTGCATCGTCTCCGTATTTGTTTATTACTTCTAGTGCATCATCTCCATAGTTTTTTATTGCCTCTAACGCATCGTCCCCATAGAGTGTTAAAGCTTCGACTGCATCATCGCCATATTTTGTTATAGCTTCGACTGCATCATCGCCATATCTAGCAGCCATTTCTGCAACTTCATCACCATACTTCGCTGCAATCTCTGCAACCTCATCCATTTGGTTTTTAACACCTTTAAATAATGCCATAATGCCAGGTGCAATAAAATCAAGTACTTTGAATATACCAGCAAAGGCAATATTCATTAGCAAATCCGTAAACAGCGCACTTGCATACTGATAATCCCCTGTCTGCCAATACATCAATATGTTTTCGAGAGTCATTACTACGTTTATTATACTAAGGACATACAAACCAAAGAATAAAATAATCATAAAAGGATTAGTCGCAGCAATCAAAGCCATAGCAATTGTTACTACGTCAAATATAGCCCAAACAAGTGCTACTAAACCAATGAGTGTTACACCAATATCAACTGCTACTGAACCACCGGCAAGGCCTCCACTTATCATATAACCTGCGGCACCAGTTTCAGGATCCATGACAATGTAGCCTGCGCCTTCCCAGTCATAGTACCTGATATCCTGTTTCGGAATAGTGACTACCTTACCACTATTAACTGCATTTCTAATGTCATTCTTTACTGATGAGGATACATTAATTTCACTTAGCTTGTCAATATTGTCTTTACTTATTGAGTATATAGGTATGCCCCTTTCACTTGCCTCTGTAAGTATCTTGATAGAAGACACTGCTGGTATCTGGAATATCTGCTCATGTATAACATGCTCCATAGAAGAACCTAATACACCAGTATTCATCATATAAGCTATTTCATTTTCTTTTTTACCTTCAAGGCTGCTAACAGCAAACACATCGTGGTCTACATCTATAAAGAAAGAGCCTCCTGTAACTTCAACAGGAACATTAAACATGTACTTAACTTTCGGACTATAGCCTGTCATCGCTTCACTGACCTGACGTATAGACACTACTTTTGATGCCTTAGCTACTAAAGAGTTAAGAGCATCCAATTGAGCAAAGTAAGTTTTTCCGACACTGTTTAGAATTTCACCCATTACTTCATCGGTATAAATGTTAGCTTCTGTAGCAATATCCTTAACAGCAAGAACTCTTTGCTTAATTTGCTCTAGCTCTTCTAAATCAATTTTTCCAAAGTCAAAGGATATGCTGTATATACCACCAGCAGTAACAGGATTAGTAACTCTCTCAACACTTGTTCCAACGTGTCCCATTGAAATAGTAAATTCCTGCCTATTACCAAAGCCAACAGCCTTACCTTCAGCAACAACCTCTCCATCCACCTTCATCTGTGGCTTCAATTCAATCATATAAGCAGGCGTATTAAATATCCCACCATAACTATCTATGATGTCTGCATCCTCCTTAGAGGCCGGAACCCACAAAAGTGTTATCCTTTTTCCGTATAGCTCCACTGCTCTATACTCTACATTAAAGTCATCCGAACTGGTAAAGTTCAGGTTAAACGGATCATTTCCTCTTATAGAGAAACCAATTCTTTCACTGCTGCTTTCCGATATACTGTTTGTCTTTGAAAGCACTGTTGTTGTTTTATAGGGAAGAGTAAGTGGGAGAATTTCCAGTACTTCAGGTATTATTCTCTTTCCACCCATTAACTGCTTTGCATCAGCGTTTTCTAATTTATTATCCTTAAGGTATTTCTGCAACTTATCTGTGGCAATATCTAGAAAGCTTTTCATTTCATCTGTATTTATATTTGTAATTGTACTGTCCTCAACAGATCTATCCCCATTAATTTTAAATGCTTCTAATATCTGTTCTTCTGAAACACCTGCTATTTCTTTGATGTCTAACCCTTCTACAAAACTGTACTGCTTAAAACTTGGGTCTAGTGGAACCCATATCTTGTCAGCGTTAGTTTGACTTATACCACGATAGTCGTCATAAGCTAAATATGCTTCAACCCATATATGCTCTGTACGAACTGCAGTTATTTCTCCCGCTGAAACAAGTGACACAGTCGGAATTCCTAATGAGCCTAAAATTCTGACTGCAACTTTGGCATTTTCTGCACCTATCCACCCCATAACTTTATCAATAGGTATTTCAATAGTACCTTTAACGTATCTTGCAGGTATACCTTTATACCTCAACATTGATATAAGCAGAGATGCCTGATCATAGTCATTTCCTGACATTTGATTAAGTGTACCAAATGCCCCTTTGCGTGATCCGTAATAGGGCTCAAAGTCAACATTATTACGTACATATTCCTGCATTTTTACAGGTGTTTTTAGCGAATCAGCCAAATCTTTTATTGCCTGATTCCACTTTGTCTCTGGTGTTTGTGCCAAATCTTCCTCAGTAGGCACTTTAGGCAGTTCAGATAAATTTCCAACAGCTTTCATTCCCATAAATGTACCGTCTGATCCACTGCCTATAGCTGGTTCCGGCGGCACCACACCTACATTATTGTGGGGAAGAGATTTTCCTAAAGGCTGTTCCGGTTGTTCACTTACCAGTTCCTTTTCTATCTGTTCTAAATAGTCTTTTAACTCTTCAGTACTGACTTCCTTTGAAGTGTCAGCAGTACTCGATATTTTGTCAACCGTTTCAAATAACCCTTCAAAAACTTTCAGTTTGTTTTGAATATTTAATGCAAAACTATTGTGTCTTTTTTTAGCTTCACTTACATCAAGATCATCAAGCTTCAATTGATTAACTGAAAGTTCCTTTTCTACAGCTAATCTTGTGTCTCTTAATGCTTCTCTTGATACCTTCAAGTCTCTCTTGAATTCTTCTAAATCATTATTCTCAAGAGACTCTCTAAGCTTTGCTACATACTCACTAATGTCTTTAGCAAAATTTCCGAGTTGTGTATTTACCGTTGGTTTTTCATAGCTTATATTTGCTTTAGTGTTTTTTATATTTTCTATTGAAGCTGCTAAGGCCATCTGTTGTGTAGGTAGTGCATAAGTAAATGTAAATGCTACCAGTACAAGTATGGCAATAATTTTTAACGACCTCTTAAACATCATATATTCCCCTCCATTATCTTATTTCGTAAAGATTTCTCTTTATTCCAAAGATTCTAAGATTTCATCGCCGTTATCATTTAACTTAAGTTGATGATCAATAGATGCTTCTTCTATGTGACCAAAAGCCCAATGACCGGTTTCAACATCTGTAAACGAACTTACTTCTGTATTTAGAGGACCTCTATAAAGCATTTTGTTTATCAATGTAACTGTTTCTGAACGCTTTATCTTTTCACTTGGTCTGAAGGTTCCGTCTTCGTAACCTTTAATAATATTGTGTCTGTTTATCTCCTCGATAAAGTTTACAGCCCAGTGTCCTTTAATATCAGAATAGTTCATCTCGTAAGGTTTGAGGTCCTTGAAATTCATATACTTTGCTATTACTACAGCAAGCTCTGCTCTTGTAATGTTTTCATCAGGACGGAATGTGTTATCCTCGTATCCTTTGAATAGTCCAGCCTCAGTCACTGCTTTAACAGCTCCTGCAGCCCAATGCGATGACTGTACATCTTTATATACAGTGTCAAGTTCTTTATGTACTTCGAGCTTCATTAGTTTAGCAAACATTGCAGCTATTTCTGCTCTTGTTACTTCTCTATCTGGTCTGAAGGTTTTATCTGGATATCCACTGATATATGCGTTATGCATTATCTTTCCATTTTTATCTGAATGAAGTTTTACTTTAATAACAGACTTATCATCTTCATCATTTATTACTTGTCTATCACTCACTACCATAGCAGTATTAGAGATAAAGACTTCAGGTTCTGTGAAATCCTTTACCAATACCTTGTATACCTTTTGACCTTCAGTATTTCCAGGCAAATCAGCAATTTTCCATGCTATTGTATTTTCTTTTACTTCTCCACCATTGCTGTCTTCTATTGAAGTGTACTTTGGAATTTCAGCTCTGACTTCAAACTCACCGGTGTTTGTATTGAGTAGATTTTTGTATTTCACAGTATATGTAATTATCTGCCCCTTCACATAAACCGACTTATCTGCACTTACAGATACTGTAAAGTCTACAGGTACAGTTCCCGGTATTACTTCATCTGGATTCTCTATCGTTGCTTCACCATCATCACCTTTTTGAGGTTTGTTGTTTGAAGGACTAGAAGGTGGATTAGAAGTTGAATCAGATGGTTTCTCTATAATACTTATAGTCACCATATTTTCTGATAGTTTTTTTTCTTGGTATACAGAACCTGTTACTGTCAAATTATCGTTCTCAGACCTTCTGTACACCTCAGATACTATCTTATATCTTCCAATTGGGTTGTTACCTGTATTCCACTTGCTTTCTTTAATGATTTTTTCTACCGGATATATTTGCTCCAAATTATTTTCAGCATTCCAAACAATCTCATCCTTTGTGTTGGTGATATACGTCTTTAAAACAAGATTATTAAGTGCTGTGTTGGTACTCTCATTATATACAGAATCTGTTATAGTTACCGCTTGACCTTTATAGTAATTATCCTTATCTGTATAAATGTTATTTGTAATCTTTTCTTCAGGCAGAACTTTAAATCCACTACTTGCTATAGTCGTTATCGTATTATTTGGAAGTATAACGTTATGTACAACAAGGTATATACCTGGCTTTAATATACCATGCTTCCATATTATTTCTTCAGTTTTTGAAGCATCCATTTCTAAATCAACAGAATTTTCTATTGTACATATAGTAACTTGAGTGAATGGATCTATTATTTCAACAATTCTTTTTGCACCTTGTATGTCTTTGTTACCTGAATTGGAAAGATTAATACTTAAAACAACATCATCGGCAGTATTAATTTCAGGAGTCAAAACTTTTAACGATCCGATAATTCCATAGCCTGTTGTTTCAGAGCCTAAGATTTCAAATTGTGCTGTATCTTTGCTGAGTTCATTTTTGCCATAGACTGCTGATGTAACAGTATAAAGTCCAGGGTTACTCTGTTCTGTATTCCAGCTACTTTTCAATCTTTCAGTTTCTCCCTGCATGATTTCATCTACTAACTTTTCACTGCTCCACACTATCTCATCTTGTGCATTTTTAATAAATGTTCTTATGGATAGATTCTGAAGAATGGCGTTATTACTTGGGTTAAACACTGAATCAATTATATTTACTCTCTCATCAGCGTTGTATTTGATCTTATCTGTTGCTACAGTATTTGTAGGATTTTTTTGTGGTATAATCTCAAAGCCTACATTCTGTGAAGATATTGTTTTTCCATTTTCACTCCAGGTTGCTTTCACCTTATAATTACCGGTAATAAAGTTTTTGGTGTTCCAATCGTAGTTATTTATCAAGGTTTCACCCGGTTGCCATTCAAGGTTTTTACCCAGTTCAATAACTTCAACCAAATTGCCATCTTCATCTAGAATTTCAACTATTTCTTCAAGAACACATGTATACTCTGTTAGGTTTTCAGAATATACAGAAATTGAAACACTTTCATCGGATCTATATTGTTCTTTATCAGTCTTAATTACAGTTCCAAGCTTATATTTGTTTACATCCAAAAACAAATCCTTTAAATCCAGCTTAACAGCTGTTTCATTCCTGTCAAGATAAGTGACATTTGTCTTCTCAGTAAGTTGAATTTCTGTATCCGAAATGAGATTTGTACCTTTAAAGGTTACCCTTACTGTTTTTTCCTGTCCCATAACCAAACGGTCATAATTCCATCTTAGTGTCTTAGATCCATCCTCATTTGATATTTTTTCATGGGGTACAGGCTCTATTATTTCAGCATCGATCAAATTGCTGTCTGCAGGTATTGTAGTTTCAAGCACAATGGTTTTTCCCGCTGTGTCAAAAATATCCCCGGCAATTTCTGTCATTATTGTATTAAGTTCCTCTGGAGTAGGACTAAACTTATATTTACCTCCAGTTAAAGCTGCAATTTCAGTAAGAAAATTTCCATTAACTCCATTACCCAAACCAAGGGTAAATATTTTTATACCTTTTTGTGCCGCAGTATTAGCCATAGTTTTTGCTGTTGATGCATTATTAGGATTTCCGTCGGATAAAAGCATAAAAATCTTTTGCCTATCCGATTCACTCACAGCTTCAACCACTTCAATACCTTTAGTTATTCCACTATCCACTGCCGTACCCCCACCGCTAAATGGCATAGTATCAATAACCTGCTTTAGAAGCTCTTTGTTGGAGGTAAGTTCCTGTCGTGTCCAAGAACTGCTTCCAAAAGCTACTATAGCACAGCTATCCTGTGGTAGTATAACATCTGAAATTATCTTAGCAGCTTCTTTAGTTTTTACCCACGGTGTACCACTCATACTTCCTGAACTGTCCAGAATCAATACAAGATCAATAGGGTTTCTCTGAGGTACTTCTGGAGTTCCCTCTCCAAAAAGCTTATAAGTAAGGGTTACACTATCTGTCCCAGGATATAAAACAGCCTTGTCAAGACTCTGTTCTATATCAATTCTTGTTGGAGGAAGTGGAGGATGAACATTAAACACCCCTTTACCCTCAGCAATTTTGGATAGACCATCAAATACACTTGATATTATTGTGTATTCACTTGGTTCAGATATATCGGGTTCAAAACCGATTTTCCCTATGGAAGCAATCTGGTCTGCAGCCCTCAAATCTAGTGTACTATTAGTAAGGTTTACAACAAGTCCATTTGCATTATAAACTGCAGTAGTCACATTAAGCTGCTTATCTATATTTGATTCACTATATAAAGAAGTCTCAATATTAACTGTTACAGGTTTATTTATATTTGTTGACTGTGGATTTGTGTACACAACCACATTCTTTATATTCAAGGAAGCATTAATTGTGAATTCCTTTTCATAATCAGCTGTTATTTTGCCGCCTCTATTGTCTTTTACCATTGCTATCATTGTATAAACTCCTGGTTTACTGCTCATAGTATTCCAAGTTGCAGTATCTCCAGTCTGAGAATAAACAATATTTCCATCCTTTTCTTTGATAAACAAAAGTAATTTTGACTCTTCCTTATCATATTCACTTTCAACCTCTATTTGCATTTTCTCATAGGGTTCAAAGCTATATAACTCGATCTTAGAACCATCTATGTCTTTATAAACTTTTATATCACTTATTGAAGCATAAGGCATATCCATTCTTTCATTTAATGCCTTAACTGCAATAATTGTTATGTACGGATTATTACACCAACTACCATCTGCCATCTGCGCAGATTTTATTACTCCGTCAAGATTTTTAACAGGATCGATACCTATAGTTTTTAGAACTGCGCGATAGGCCATCAAAGTATTAATGAGACCTTGCTCACCTGTCCCCCATGTTTCGTCCGCCAGTTGTTTTACGAGAAGAAATTCTCCAGCACTTCTCATGGATGTTTCAACATCTCTTGAAGTAAGATTTGTAGTAGTAACAAACTCGTTAAGACATAAAACCACCTGTGCAGTAAGCTTTATTGAAGGGTATGATTCTGAAGTATATGACCAACTGCCATCTTTCCTCTGCATAACAACAAGGTAATTTACACTCTTTTTAATAAGCTCAATATCTTGAGAGCTTTCCTTAAGTAATGAACTTAAAATAATAACAGTATCTAGAACATCACTTTGATAACCCTTAGCGATTCCCCATCCCCCGTCTTTATTCTGGGTGGATTTAATTGACGAAAGAATACTTTGATGTTCATCAACATCGCTAGTGTACGGAAGTACTCTTCCAACAAAATCATTGTTTGTGATTTTAATAGTATTAAGCCATTCTTGTGCTTTTTTAAAATTCTCTTCTTTTATTCCCTTTAGCTTTAAATATTCAGCAATCTCTGAAGTGTCAACTACAGCTGTCATCGCATCTTCTCCCCAATACCCCTCTGAAGTCTGATTTTCTACCAGCCACTCCAAAGCCATATTGATTTCAGTGTCTGCAGAAATCTCTTCCGCAAACAACTTAACGGGAACAGCTAAAGTGAACAGAAAACAAATAATTAGATAAAACGCTATTCGTCCCCTCATTTTTAATTCCCCTTTCAAAAATAAATAATTCCCTTCACTTATTATCTCCTTTTAAGTCTTCTTTTTTAAATAAACATCATTCCCACCACCCCTAATATTTCTTAACCCTACTACTTAAGCAATATCTCTTTTTTATGCTCAATTTAGCAGATTATCTATTCAATATGGTAGCATATGCTAATACCAGTTTCAATAATTTAATTCCATAAAAATTTCCTATAAACTTTGTATTTTCAATACATGCGTATACCATTAAGGATTTCCTTGTTCTCCTCTTTTAAATTTCATTCAAAGATCATATAACCTTTTATCCTTTTCTTCAAGATTTATAAAAAATGGAAGTTTTGTGTGATTTTTTGTGCTATAATAGGTAACATTAATTCCACTTATTATTAAGTGAATAAGGAGGGTTTTGATGCAGCGAATTTTAATTGTTGAAGATGATGCTGCTCTAAGTAATGGCATTGTCATTGCAATGAAAAAGGAAGAGTTCGAGTTTATTCAATGCTTCGACAAAAAATCAGCAGAAAAAGCTTTTGCCAGTCAAAGATTTGAGCTGATTATATTGGACATAAACCTCCCGGATGGAAGTGGCTTGGACTTATGCAAAATGATACACAGCAGGTCTGATGTACCTATTATATTTCTTACAGCGAACGATATGGAAACAGATGTTGTAACAGGCTTTGAAACAGGAGCAGATGATTATATTACAAAACCCTTTAGTCTTGCAATTCTTCGGGCAAGAATATTGGCACAACTACGAAAAAATACTGAAAAACCTAAGGGTGTCAAATTTGTGGAAAATGGAATTTGCTTTGATTTCGATGCTATGTTGTTTACGAAAAACGGCAAGGAGATTGAGTTGAGTAAAACAGAGCAAAAGTTACTCCATCTTCTGGTTGAAAACCGTGGAAACGTACTTACTCGTGATATTCTTATAGACAGGATTTGGAATGATGCTTCAGATTTCGTCAACGAGAATGCCCTCTCGGTCACAATTCGAAGATTACGCAACAAACTCGAGGATGACCCGTCTCAACCTATATATATTCAAACAGTGTATGGTATGGGCTATTCATGGAAGGTGAAATCAGATGTATGACGTTGTTTCGTATCAGGGACTACAAATTGTTTCAAGGATTTTAATTTTTGTTGCCGGAGTATTAATTGGTGCAGCTGTCTTTGCGGCTATCAATCATATACGCTCACAAAGGCTGCTTAAGAGGTTGGAGAAGATTATTGACAATCTTGCTTCAGGGAATTTTAATGAGAAAACCTTTGATGAATCCATTCTATCGGCACTTGAATCAAAGCTGAAACGAGAGCTTGACATTACAAGCTACAACCAAAAAGCTCTTCTTGAAGAACGAAATAAAATCAGGACACTGATATCTGATATTTCTCACCAAACCAAGACTCCAATTTCGAATATTTTGCTCTATATGCAAATGTCAATATAAAAATCCTGTACCTATGACTTACATTTGCAATGCAAAGGTTGGTAAAGAGGATGAACTTGAAACCTTCATAGAGTCATATACCGAATCCGTGGAGATTCAAATGTCATATAATTCCCGTGAAACATATAAAAAGGAATTTGAAGATTTGCAGAATATGATACTTTCCGTAGGCGGAGTGCTTTGTCTGATAATAGGCATTATAGGAATACTAAATTTTATTAACTCTGTATTCACAAGCATTATCACACGAAGGAGAGAGTTTGCAATGATGGAAAGCGTGGGGATGACAAAGAGGCAGCTTAGAAAGATGCTTATATATGAGGGCCTGTACTGTGGTTTTTATACTATAGCTGTTTCATTCCTCTTAACAATAATATCTACTTTAGGTGTTCTTTCGCAGCTTTCAAAAGCGGTTTGGTTTATGAGCTATAAGTTTGGTACCTTGCCACTGCTTTTTGCATATCCTGTATTGCTTGTTTTATCAGCATTAATTCCGTATCTTGCATTTATGGGGGTAGATAAACAAAGTGTGGTGGAACGTCTGAGAATTGCGGAGTAATAAGTAATATATCAAGGAGCTTTGTCTATGTTTGTGTATGGCAAGCTCTCTGATGAATCTGTTTGATAAATTCTAAAAATCAGACTTTTTCCGACAACAATCTGTATAATATAGAAACTGTTTTTATTAAACTAATGATGTGGAGATATAATTTTATGAGAACATACATTCTTATAACAATACTGTTTTTATTAATAATTTTTCTGGACATCCTCAAAAAAATAAATCTGACCAATAAAGCTTTTATGAGCGTACTTTTGCTAATTACGCCTCATACAATACTGGTTGCTGCTTTTATTTCAAATATGCAGATTTTTATTTCTCCAAAGTATCTGACTATCATTTATCTATTATTTGCAATTTATATATGGATAAAGGTTAGTATATCACCTTACTCAAAAAAGCAGATAGACGACTTTAGAGTAAATGTTTTAATGAGCGGACGAAGGCTTATACTATATAGTTTATACTCTGGAATTTTACAAGTCCCCTTATACATCCTTATAAACCGGTATCTGAAAAGGTCAATACCTACGCAAGTTTTTGTGGCAGATATTATATTGTCAGTTATATTTATATCTAGTTTGTATCTCAATGGTATACTCCGAATCGCAATATCTTCCAAACAACTTAACGTTATAAAAAGAATTCTGCTGTTGATTTATATGTGGATTCCGGTTGTAAACTTGTTTTTTATAGTATATTTAGGAAGTATAGCTAAGGCTGAGTATAAACGTGAGTTGTATAGAATTATAAACAGGAACGAGAGAATAGATTCCGAAATATGCAAAACTAAGTATCCTCTTTTTATGCTGCATGGAATAGGCTTTAGGGATTGTAGATATTTTAATTATTGGGGGAGAATCCCCCGTGAGTTAAAACGACATGGTGCAACCATATATTACGGTAATCATGAAGCCTGGGCTACTATAGAAGATAATGCAGAATTCCTCAAGCAAAGAATTATGGAGATCATTGAAACTAAAGGGTGCGAAAAAGTAAACATTATTGCACACTCAAGAGGAGGACTCGATGCACGTTACATGATAAGTCTCCTTGGGATGTCCGATCACGTTGCGTCTCTTACAACTATTTCCACACCGCATCATGGAGCAAAAATAATAGACATTATATATAAGCTTCCTAAGCCTCTCATAAATTTGGTTGGAAATGGCTTCAATAAAAATGCTAAAATGATGGGAGATAAAAAATCGGATATATTTACTTCAAGCCAACAGCTTTCATTTAGCAGTTGCGTGGAATTCAACAAAAGGGTTATAGATTCCGAAAAAGTATATTATCAAAGCTTTGCGGCTGTGATGAATAACATATTCAGCGATTATATTCTCACAATTCCAAATCTCATACTTAGGTTGGTAGAAGGTGAGAATGACGGATTTGTATCTGTAGACTCTTCAAAATGGGGAGAATTCAAAGGGGTATTGTCAACTAAACACAGCAGGGGTATTTCACATGGGGATGTTATAGACCTTCGAAGAAATGACTATGAAGGATTTGATGCAAGAGAAAAATATATTGAAATTGCATCGGAGCTTAAAAATATGGGTTTTTAAAAAATTTAGTATTGCTGTTGCATATCCTTTTCCTCTACACTCTTCGCTTGTAATCACATTTGTGCTCATGATTTTCACACCCTCTAAATCCCGCTTAACATCTTCCGGTTTTACGCCAAAATCCTTTTCGATGCTAGTAATAGAGCTTTTTTCCTTCTTAATACAGTCCGCTGTAGTACTGACTTACTTTTGTATATGTACTTTGACATTGCAGTTTTCTGTGGCTAAATCCTCAAAAAGTTCAATAATTGATTTGCCATAAGTTCCAAGATTTTTATAAATAATTTCAGAATTCAGAATTGTTATTATTTTCTGCGAAAAGTCTGTTGAAAGGCAATCCCACAAAGCATCCAGATTAGCCCCATAGTACTCGGGCAGTGACAACTTTTCTTTTAAATATTCATGCGTTGTCTCTTTATCGAGCATTTTTGCTCCGTTTAATTTGATTTCTTTCATTGGTTTTCCTCCCGAAATAACTGTTCAAATGTTTCATAATGATCAGCCGTATAAAACACAAGTCCATCATTAGAATATACAATCCGCTCGCTTCCACGGTAACCACCTTTATAATTTATATCGCATTCGTAGTATTTTCGTCCCTGTTTTTTGGGCAAAATCCCTTCCCTGTTTCCAAAGAAATCACCACCAATTGACATTTTGTCGGTTACTTTCCATAGATTGCCTTTTGAATTATCCCAACCTTTTTTCTCGGCCTCTTTTTTTGTAATATAGTTTGGCGGCAATTGATCAAACATGTGAATATATGCTGCAACTTCATCTTTTGTAGAATATCTCTGCCCCTCTTCCACCTGAACTCCAACATCGGGCATTTCTTCTATTTTCGATACATCTAATTTCCCTGATGCTTCTTTTTTTATCGATATTTCCGGTGTTTTTGCTGCCTTTCCTGCCGTTTCTTCCGCAACTTGTGCTTTATCCGTTATCTCAATTGTATCGATTCCTTGCGATTTATCCGGAGTTGTAATTCTCTCAGGCGTATCAATAACCGGTAAAACTGTACTTACAGTTGGAACTGGTAAAACTGTTGTATTTTGATCGCAACCAATTAAACCCATCATAAAAATCAGGGGTATTATAATAATAGACAAATATCTATTTAACATTTTCACTTTAATTTCGCACCTCACCTGTCATTGTTTTTTCAATAGTAGAGCTTCTTATAGCCTATCCTTTATTGCTTCCCAATTTAAATTAGGTGATTATCTAATTAGTTGGTTTAAACCTTTTTCTAGTTTGATGTTCTTCATCAAGCACAGCTTCTCTTGCTGGAATTCCTGTAAGTGCTCCTAATTCATTCTGTGCACCAATTACCCTTTCTAGCCATAATTGTTTATGCTCATCAAAATCCCGGCATTCTTTTGGTATAAAAATCGGTTTTGCAAATACCAAACGATTCTCCTCTCCTTCAACAGCTTGCTCAATAAAAGCAGGCAAAACTGGAATACTCAGTAATCTAGCTAACCAGAATGCTCCTGTCTCAATATCTTCTGCTCTATCTTTATTTATATCATAAATCGTTCCTTGAGAGAATATCAGAAAATGCTTTGGTTTTTCACCTTCTTTAAACCACTTTCCTGCAGCCCTCATCGCAGCCATTGATCCACTAAGACTTTTACGATCCACTGGAACAACCTTTTCCAACTCTAATATCGGCATTAATTCTTTAGGTATGGAAACTCCATTAAAGCAATTTTCTTTAGCAAAAACAAACAGCTCTGGATAAGTATCTATAACTTGATGCATTATCTCATAATAATAACTCATTATTAGTGGAGCATCAGAATCAGTTAAATGATTAGTTGCTATTATATAAGAATTAGTAGTAAAGTCTTCCGGCAAATTATAAGCTTTCAAATTATATCCTTTTAAAAGCGTTTTCTTTACTTCAATTAACTTATTTCTTAACTTTTCCGGATTATCTATAATACTTAATATTTCTTCTTTTGAATTTTCATTAAACAATGAACTAGCATTAAACAAACGCATAACATTCCCCCTGAATTTTATTGCTCTATGTGTAAAAACCCTTCTAAAAAAGGTTCTTGAATTTTTGATTATGTGTATAAATAAATTTTACCCTTTTTGAATACAAAAACAAACACCTTTATAGCTAATCTAATTATATAATTATACAGACTCGCACTCAATAGATACTTGTATCAAATTTTTGATTTTAGCAATCACATCATCAACGCCTTTATCACTAGTATCAATTTTAATAGTATCCATACCATAGTATAGTTTATTTCGGGTTATACTTTCCTTAATACCATCTAAACTTCTTCCATCTAACAACATACGTCTTTCCATCTCTTTTTCTGAACATACAAGACTAAATTTATAAATTTGAAAATTATAATCCTTCAATTCATCAAGAAGCCATTCCATTATATCATTTCTATGTATAACCCAGCTAAAAAACACATATTCAAAATTAGAATTGTCCAAAAAACCTCTCAAAAGAAAAATAATATTCTTTTTCACCATTTCCTTATTTTCCTCATTAAAATCCCAAGGATTCATCACCCAACACCAGTCACCATCTAGCCAAATGGATTTATTAAAATGTTTATATAGTAATTTACATGTTGTTGTATTTCCTACACCCATTGTTCCATTTATGATAATTAGTTTTTTCATCAAATTATTCCCTTTTATAAAGATTTATCACTAACACAATGTCAGTGTGCGTGTATTTGTTGATTTATTTCTAGGTTTCTTCAATAATCCACTCTTGTAAATATTTAATTTCACTATTACAATATTCACAATGACCTTTAGTAATATCAATTGAAGCACCACAAGTATGACATTTGATGATATTTGCACCAGCTTTAATCTGAGTCATACCATTTTCATGCCTTTTTAAAACATAGGTATCATTAACATATTTGGGAACTAATTTATTGTTCTCAAAATATACAATTCTAATATCAGCTTTAACTTCAACATATAATTTATTTTCTTTACTGAATTCTTTAAATCCTAAATAATCTAATACATCATAATCTACGATATTGTTATTTCTATAATACTTTTTCCTTACTTCATAATTTAGATTATTAAAGAATGCTTTTTTATCTATTTTAGTTCTATTCCAAAAATCAATTTGTTTTTGATTTTGTTTATCTTTATGTTTTTTTATTGGAGAAAGAACAACATAACCATCCAAAACATAAAAGAAATAATATAAAATTAATGATAAAACAACACCATATATGAGCACTTTTGATATATCATAACCAATGTCATCAATTTAACATTCCATAAAATTACAGCACATCCTTCATGTTC
>CAYXPB010000104.1:0-15857 GCA_964466645.1 uncultured Acetivibrio sp.
GTATAAAATATTTAATTATTGAGTTAAAAATAATTTCGTCTTTAAATTCGGGTTCATCCTCAGGTTTTGCTCCCAAATTACTTCTTGGAGAATCAATCAGTAAAACTCCAGGATGGCTGCCCCCTGTTGTTATGCTCTGAATTAAAATCGAAAGGAAATATGCCATTATAATCATTGTATATGCTCCTAAGCTACCAAGTTCGTTGTATTTTACACCACGAACATATGGAAGAAAACTCTTCTGACTAATATAAGCGTTTGATAGCTTTGGAAAATTAAACTCGGACAAAATTTCAGAAAATAATTGAGAAAGTGCTTTAAACGTTTCACCTTCATCAGTGCTATTTTGAGAAATCTCCTTAATTTTTTTCAATATTATATCAAGTTTACCTTCTTCATTGGCAATATTTGCATTAACTAAGTTAAATTGATTTTTTATCTCCAAATCTCTTGATAATACTCTTAATTGATTATTTATTCTACCAATTTCTAAGTTTAGTTGTTCTATCTGTTCTACGTAAGGACTAACATACTCCTTTTTTATTCTATCAATATCTATAATTACACTTTCTAACTCATCTAGTAGCCCTTTTTTGCTCTTTTCAAGCTCTTTTAGGTTTGAATACTGCTCATCAATAAATGTTAATAGGTTATTATATTTTGCCTTGATACTTCTTTTTTCACTTTTGTAAACTTCAATCTCCTTTTCATCCAATAAATTCAGGCTTTGGCCACATAACTTACATCCCTCTTTTTTATCAATACTTATTTCATTTAAGCATGCAGGGCAAAAAATGAACTCATGTTGATTCATGCTTCTATAAGCCTCTAACAAGAATGCTATTTTTTCAGACTCACTACTATATTGATTCCTTAAAAGCAATAATTGATTAATATATTGTTGTAACTCAAATATATCTCCACTTACTTTTTCGATCTCTTTACGAATAGAAAACATTCTTACTTCTAATCCTAAAACTTGAGGTCCCTCTGATTTACTTGTACCTTTTATTTTTGATAAATATTCTTCCTTTTCTCTTAAAAGAATTTTTAATTTATTTACTTCACTTGTATATTCATCAAAGTTTATAAAGTTCAGTCTTGCTAAGAAATCCTGTATTGCATCCCTCTGTTTAATAAGTTCATTAATTTCATCTCTTTTAACCTTAGCATTATTTTTTAATTCTGACAGGTATGCATCAAAAATATTAAGAACTATTTTAAAAGTTTCCTTCCACTTTGTATACTTAGGCCAATAAGATTCATCTAACAAATTATCTGTATCAATTTTTGTCTGTCTTAAATAACAATATTTAAATATGTCTCTGAAGCTAAATGTTTGATTCATTACTTTAATATTTGATAGTCCAAGGCATTCAAGTAAAAATGCTGAAAGAGATTTTTCATTTTGTGGTGTATCAATATATAACAATTGGAAATCATTATAGTAATTTTCTTTTTCATTATTCCATTTAAAGCATTTCACAGGTCTTTCAAAATCAAAAAGAGGTCTAACAATTTTATATCTACTATCTCCTATGAAAAATTCTAGTTCTATTTCATTACAGCTATTCCTAACTTCTATATAATCATAATGTTTCTCACTTCCAAAGGCATAATTGATCATCTCGAATATGGTAGATTTTCCTGTAGACATTGGGCCTGAAATAAAGTTCAATCCATTCTTGAATTCTACTTCATAATTTTTTCTAAAGCCTACTAATGTAAGTTTTATTATCTTTAATCTGTTATCCATTTAATTTCAGCTCCCTGCATAATATGTTTTGGCTGTTGAGATGTATTTTTATATATTTGTTCTTCAATACTCTTATCACTCTGTTTTGCAATATTATTAAAAATAATTGTCGCTATCTTTTTTAGTTTGCTTGCATAAGTTGAATTCATATTATTAATAATTTGATTTCCCAGTTCAGTTGTTACATATTTAAACTTTTTATCTTCAATTTTTCTTATTATAAATCCTTTACATGTTAGGTAATTTAAATATGTTTGGTATGACTTTCTATTCGGCATTCTATGGTAAGACGAATAATACTCATTAAAATTTATTTTTTCTTCTAATAAACCAGTATAATCTTTTAGCATTGTTTGAGGATATTTCATATAAAAATCATACAAAAGAATTCTATTATAACTAAGCAAAAATGATTCTTTTTTATGGAACTCAGATATAAGAATTAAAAGCCTCGCAGAATTCAAAATCAAATCTAAATTAAGAATACTAATATCATCTCTCATCAGTAGCTACTCCTTCTTTTGGCTTTAAATATTCACTTATCTTTTTTTTGTAATTTTTTACCCAGCCAACCTCACATTTTTCTGCAAGTTGATGAAGGATACCCTTTTTTGCATATAGTGATGCATTAATATTAGAATCGAGAAGACTTGAATTAGTGTCTTCTAACCTTTTGTACGTATCACTCAAAAGCTCACAACCATCATTTTCATTCTTATATCCAACATACTGAGAAAACCAAATACTTTGAATATTATCTTTTAAAGTATTAAAACTTTTTATTTCTTCTTCGAACCCTTTACTTTCAATCTTGCTTTTAAGTATTTCAGCGTTGTAAAATTCTTTTTGGCATATTTTATGCTCATTAATATTTGCAGATTCTAATTTTGCAATAAATATGGATTCACTATAGTCAATGTCAATAGGATCATATATTATTTCATTAAGGCAATTTCTCTTATTCATAAGATACTCATAAATTTCTTCAATTTTCAGCTTATCCTCTATATCAAATACTCTATTAAATAAATTATTTTCCTTCAATAAGTCTAATAATTCGCTTCCATCTATTAATATTATTGGTATGCTGTGTTTGGTTTCCATCTTTAATTTCCATCCAGACCACCATTTCTGTTCATGTATATCCATAACTTTTGGTATACATAAATACCATTTTGAAAGAGTATATTCACCTGAGTTAATCGCGGAACTAAATGATTCTCGTATTTGCTTTTGTTGTGACACACCAACTCCGTCAAGGAAAAATTTGCATTGATACACTTCTATAGGATTTACAAAATCCCCAACAAAAACATCTATTCCTTCATCACCAGGATTAGCTTTAATTTGTTGGGCTGTTCCATAAATTGCTCGTAATAATGTGGTACATACATTTTCAAATTTATCTCTAGCACCTGCATCACCATATTTTGATCTAAAATATCTAAAATCAGTCTCCATAGTACCTCCAGATTATTACCCATCTATTAAAGAAGCAAATAGGATAGATTAAACTATTACCAAGTGCCAGAACGTTTGTTCCTATTTTGTTAATTATATCCAACAAAATTATATCATTATTTTACATAATGCACAATAATTTGTCATGAATTATTATGAATTATTGCATTAAATATTGGTTGATGATACATTAAATTTTCAAAATATTCATTTATTTTATATCGTACAATAATATACTAAATTAAGAGATGCTATTCTAAATTTATATTCCAACAAGGGTAATCTTGTCTGCTTATTTCTATCAATGCTAATAGGGGGATTTTTGTTAATTATGATTTTTCAGATGATTGATACTGTCTTCTCCTGCCACAATTATTTTTTATCCGGCTCCGTTAATTGTTGCAGTCATTGCCGTTTTGTACAAGGCTGGAGGCCTGTCAACAGTGTCCCTGCCTTTGTCGCAGTGTGAAATGCTTGATAGACTGCTAAACAAAGAAGATGAGAGTTGATTTATCTATTCTTTGAACGATTTAAAAATACTTACAGGGCAGAAAGAGAATAAGACGATAATAACTATAGTCGTATTCTCTTTCTGCTCTGGCTCTGCAAGTTACTTCAAATCAAAGGTACTTTGCAAGAGCTTTCAAATACACACGCGAAGATGCTTAAGGTCCGGTTCCGTTAGGGGTTCTAAAGGATGGGGGCAAAAAGCCAAGGATTCGCTTCGCCAGCCCTTCAAAAAATGGGGGGGATTGGTTCGACTGGACTCGCTACGTAGAGCAATTTTGAAGAAATATCTGCGTTATGAGTTATTTTAATAAAATTAAGTAAAGGAGTGTCCGAAATGTTTAATTTTTACGAGTATTATAAGAAAATATCAGGTCTTTACAATCTTTTGTTTAGATACATGCCTGTTCCATTTTATGGTATTATACTCTTCGATATCATAGCAGGATTAATTAGCATATTTGTTGTAATAAAACTATTTATAGGTAATTCATTAGCTCAGTTCCTGATTGCAATTACTTTTGTTGGCTTATTTTTTACATCTCTTTTGTTGCTTGCACGCTTTTCTAAAAGTGTTGCAAAGGATATATATAAAACCGATATTAAAGGAATTAGGGTTGGCATGGGTGTATATGATATAATACAAGCTAAGCTTTTAGATAAACTTATTGAATTAAATTGGTATACTCCTAGCAAAGTTGAGAAGCTTATTACCAGATATGAAAAACATGCTGAAAGCCTAAAGTTCAAAATACCTGTTATACCTTCTGTATTTGTATTACTCTTTATTCCATTGTGGTCTCAGTTTATTACTTGGGCATTCAAGTATGTATCTACATTTGAGCAAGGTATTAAAGCATTCGGGACTTTTACTGTAGCTATTATTACAGTTGCAATTGTTCTTTGTATGATTAAATTATATTTTGAAAATACTTTACTCGAATTTATAAATAGAGATTATTATAGAATGAAAAACCTTGCAAGAAGACTTGAAGATATTCTCCTTGGAATGGATGAAAAGCCTAAACTTGATGCTGTGGCTAACGATAGTATTGGAAAAATTAATCACCCCAACAAGAAAAAGAAAACAATATAGTTCAAGCAAAAGTTATTATCTGTAAGGGTTTTGCGACTTTATACAAAACTGTTTTTCATTGACTGAACAAAACTGTAATTTCGGGTAAAAAGAAAGGCGGAACTCTTATATATTCCGGCAGATTATACATAAATTTTTAAGGGTTTTACAGATTCGATGGTTACGGATTCAAATAGTATTTTTCGTCATCATTATCAATTATCATCCTTCTAAATGTAGCTTCGGATGGAAAAAGGCATATTGGTGCTTTAGGCAGTATAGGCTGAAAAAACCTCTTCAGCTTTCTCAAGTCATCATCTGATACATTGTTGATGTCTTCTGTCAATTGTAAGAATGCTCCTCCATCTTGCAGCTTTTTTACTAAATATACTGGTGCTTCTTTTTCAATTAAGTTTATTCCTCCAAGTAATTCAACATGTTTTTTGCTTAAAAAGTTTCCCCACGAATATCCTCTGAAATATTTATCAAATTGTCTCGAAGCAGACATATATGTTAATCCTACATATCTTTCATGGGCACTAAATGCACGTAATTCACGCAGGCAATCAATTGTAATATATCCTCCAACACTACTAATACTGTTTGTTAACGTCTCAATTATACTTACAAAAGCATTACTGACATAATTTGGAACATGCGTTTTATAGAGTAATATTGTAACAAAAAACTCTATTAAAGAAGCCTCCTCAGGATATTGAGCTTCTGTTAGAATATAAATCAAAAAAGCCAGGCAGGCCTAAAATATCCTGTCAAACAATTGCACTTATCAAACGTATTCACAAAGAAAATCCCTTATTATCTCCTGAAAAGATATATGAGCGTTTAATTGACCTTGCTGTAACAGATTCTCCTTCACCAAACACAATTTCAAAGTACATCCCCCAAATTCGTAAATCCCCAAGTGAAAAGCAGAAACAGTCATGGACTACTTTTCTCAAAAATCACCGCAAGGAAATTTGGGCAATGGACTTTTTTACAGTTCCAACCCTCTATTTCAAAGTTTTGTATGTTTTCATCCTCATAAGTCATGACCGTAGGAGGATTGAACACTTTGCAGTTACAACAAATCCTTCTTCTGCATGGGTTACTCAGCAGATTAGAGAAGCCACTCCTTTTGGAGAAACACCAAAATACTTGATTCATGACAATGATGCTACATTTACCAGTCGTGAATTTAAAACCTTCCTTGCCAATGCAAATATTAAAGCAAAACGGACAGGCTTTAAATGCCCGTGGCAAAACGGTGTCTGTGAACGAACAGTCGGTATTTTGAGACAGGAACTACTCGACCATATAATACCAATAAATCAACAGCATCTTAGACACCTGCTTAAAGAGTATATAGGAAAATATTATAACTCTGTCAGGACTCATCAGAGCGTTGATTGTCAGACACCAATTTTGAAAGATAACTTGAGCGAAACGACAGTTGTCAAAACTGTTCTGAAATCTAAGCCAATACTCAATGGACTATATCATGATTATCAAAAAGTTGCCTGATTAATTTTAAATACGGATAACAACAGGCTTTTTTACCATGCTTAAAAACTAAAATTCTCAGCTTTTTGCTAAGAATTTTAGTTTTTTCATTATTTTTTTGTTCAAAAGACTTTTTTATAAATGCTCAATAATAGAATCAATTCAATTTATTGGAATCTCAACCTTCCCTGATGGAATTTTTGAAGTCGACAAGTAGTTTATATTATGGTGAATAGGATAATAATTGCTGTTTATTATAGAATCGAAAAAGGACTCGGAAAATCTTTTGATTTTTGAGACTGGTAAGTTGAATAGAAAGTGCCCTGTGTGCATGGAATTAAATGCACAGCAGGGCACTGGTTTTATATTGAATCAAAAGGAGTCAATCATTCCTAACAAATACTTTCGTAATAATGCAAAATCAATTGCATCAATTCCTCCATCGCTATTCAAATCTATTCTATACATAGAAAAACTGTCGTGATTCATTGTAACCTTACCAAGTAGTAACAACCTTAAAAGTGCAAAATCGACTGCGTTAATATCGCCATCGTCATTTACGTCACCCCTTATCATTCCCTTTCTGGGTGTATTTGGGGGTGTGGTTGGTGGGGTCTGGGTTGGTAGTGTAGTTGGTAATATTGTAGGAGTCGATGAAGACAAGGGGCCATTAAAAGAAAATTTGTAACCAAATCCAGAATTTTTTTTTACAGTCAAATAATATGTTTCACCCTTTATAAGGTCATAATTCAGGTACTTGGAATTATATATTTCTGGTTTTAATAAAATAGGCTTTGAGTTTTCGTCTAATTTTTCCAATACAATATAGTATGACAAGATTTTATTATATTCTGAATAAAAATTAATAGGAAGATTGGAATCAAAATCAAGACTATAGGTACCTGAAGTTTCAGGAATAAATGCAAATACGTCAATATCTTGAGGAGCATCATTAGATCCTCCATAGGTATCAATTTTTCCGCTTACAAGAGTATTTGCGCTAATAATTTGTGCTGAAGCATATGTGTTTCCAAATTCATCTGTGAAGGGATGCAAATCCATTGAATACCATGATGAATTTGTTATGGCTTCTACTTTAAGATAGTAAGTATCGCCAATAGTGAAATTATTGTATATAATACTTGAGTAATACTTTGTTTTAGAACTACTTGCAACCGTTTGATCAAAAGCGTAGGTTTTTTCTATAAGTTCATGAGATTTATTATATAGTGTAATGCTGCTGTTTAATCTTATATTTGAATAGATGTAACAGGATTTACTCGTAGCTACAAAGCTAAAAACATCAACGTCACCATAATAGTCGACATTACCGATTATTTTGTGGTCTGATTCAACAGAAAAGGCATCTGAAAAAGTATCGCCATAATCGTCAACAGGTGAAGCTGTCGCAGTCGCAATTGCGGTTGGAGTTGGGGGTGGTACTGTCGGACATATAAGTTCAGGGGGTATTTCATTTTCAATAATTGTTTCCCCATCAGGTTGTTTTCCTGAAGTGTCGTCTGACAGAGCAAATGCATTTAGTTGAAATAATAAAGAAAACAAAACGACCATTGAAACAAATTTTAGATTTTTAATCATTTAAATTCCTCCCTTGATTTTTAAAATAACTCTACAATGTGTCTAAATATAATTATATACTATAGTATTTTATTTCTGACGTCAAAAGCATATTTATAGTATTTGCATTTTATAATAAGTATTCTAATATACATGACAAACAGAAACCTGTCTTATATAATAATGATATACTTTTAGTTATCGGAGGAAGAACCTTGAGAAGCAACTTGAAAAGGATTAACGAAATCTTCAGTTATTTTCAGGCAGAGGGAAATAGTATAGCATTTTTATATCATGAATAACAGTAAAATCTATTTCCTTTTATTATATTGAGTATAAGATTTTGTACCTGTCGGTCGCAAAAATTCCATCTAGGCAATTGAATTTCTAATGAATTGTATTATTGTATTATTGCATATTTTCGTAATGATTCAGCGAAGATTTTTCCGTTTTGAAAGTGTTGTTGATTTATCAATGAAGAATTATTACAATTGGATTATGTGGTAATGAAAAGGAAGTGTGGTTTTGCAGTATGATTAATTTTAAAGCTGTTATTTTGTTTTTTCGGGATTGGTTTCAATTCTTTTTATGGATATCGAGAGCAGGCTTTTTATCTTTCAAAACATTGGCTCTTGAAAATTCAGCTCTTCGAAGTCAATTGTCTGTATTTCAAAGGCAAATAATTGACCAGAAAATTTCCAGACCTCATGTTACTCCGGCATTTCGCCAAATATGGGTGCTTCTGTCTAAAGTTTTCCCACAATGGAAATCAGCGCTTGTCCTTGTTATGCCTGAAACAGTAATCGGTTGGCATAAAAAAGCCTTTAAGCTTTACTGGATGCTTAAATCAAAAAAGCCAGGCAGGCCTAAAATATCCTGTCAAACAATTGCACTTATCAAACGTATTCACAAAGAAAATCCCTTATTATCTCCTGAAAAGATATATGAGCGTTTAATTGACCTTGCTGTAACAGATTCTCCTTCACCAAACACAATTTCAAAGTACATCCCCCAAATTCGTAAATCCCCAAGTGAAAAGCAGAAACAGTCATGGACTACTTTTCTCAAAAATCACCGCAAGGAAATTTGGGCAATGGACTTTTTTACAGTTCCAACCCTCTATTTCAAAGTTTTGTATGTTTTCATCCTCATAAGTCATGACCGTAGGAGGATTGAACACTTTGCAGTTACAACAAATCCTTCTTCTGCATGGGTTACTCAGCAGATTAGAGAAGCCACTCCTTTTGGAGAAACACCAAAATACTTGATTCATGACAATGATGCTACATTTACCAGTCGTGAATTTAAAACCTTCCTTGCCAATGCAAATATTAAAGCAAAACGGACAGGCTTTAAATGCCCGTGGCAAAACGGTGTCTGTGAACGAACAGTCGGTATTTTGAGACAGGAACTACTCGACCATATAATACCAATAAATCAACAGCATCTTAGACACCTGCTTAAAGAGTATATAGGAAAATATTATAACTCTGTCAGGACTCATCAGAGCGTTGATTGTCAGACACCAATTTTGAAAGATAACTTGAGCGAAACGACAGTTGTCAAAACTGTTCTGAAATCTAAGCCAATACTCAATGGACTATATCATGATTATCAAAAAGTTGCCTGATTAATTTTAAATACGGATAACAACAGGCTTTTTTACCATGCTTAAAAACTAAAATTCTCAGCTTTTTGCTAAGAATTTTAGTTTTTTCATTATTTTTTTGTTCAAAAGACTTTTTTATAAATGCTCAATAATAGAATCAATTCAATTTATTGGAATCTCAACCTTCCCTGATGGAATTTTTGAAGTCGACAGTCATAAAAATGGAGGGTTAAATTTAATTTTCTTTTTACCCGAAATTACAGTTTTGTTGTAAGCGTAGATTTTAGAGTCTTCGAAGAAAAGCGTAAAAATTCCCATCCACCATAAAAGATAAAAGCTTCATTAGCTCCTAGCAGAGGCTTTTGAGTATAAAGCATCTATTCACATGGGTATATCTTTAGATTTTTCAGATCAAGGATAAGTCCCATTTCCATTAATAAATCTAGCCCAAGAAGCCCTTTAATTCTACCGTTTTCATCTATATAACCAAAATCTAATTTATATCCTTTTACCAAACAAGAGCCGAATTTAATACCGTCAATTTTCTTTCGGTAGGCATATTGTGCGCCACCGATACCGTACATTGTTATCAATTCGTCTTCTGGTGAGTCTTCTATCCCTAAATCTTCAACTATATCTGGACAAATTATAGAATGTGCCGCTCCAGTATCAATAATAATATCATCTAATATTTTTAGTTTGCCATTATAAGTTAGTTCTAAAGTAGCGTACAAAAGACCATTGTTTAATTTAATCTTCATTTATAATACTCCTCTATAAACAGGATTGGTTACTATTTCCATAACAACTTGGTCTTTTGCTGTGTGGTATACAAAATTATCACCTTTACACTTAACTAATGTTTTTGTGGCTTCTTTTGAGTCTTGTATTGAACGAATCACAGCCATATCATCTATATATTTTTTATTCCCTTCAATATGATGTGAAAGAGCAGTCAAAAGAACATATTGATTAGGGTAAACCCTTCTTACTTCTTCCCATTTCATAACTTTCACCTTACCTTTAAATAATAAAAAGATTTTATTCTGAAAACTCTATTATGAATTTATTATACCAAACATATGTGATGAATAAAAGAAAATTTCCAAGCATCAGCAACACACCATAAACTCCCAAATTATCTTACCGGTATAATTAAGAAAAATGATGCTCTTTTGATGAAGAGATGAATCTGTTTGTTGATTATTTTTCAGCCTGTGGTATAATTAACCTCAAAGTACAAAATTATCTATTATTTATTGATTTTAAGGGGTAAAAAAATGAAAAATATATTAAAGGTACTTGTAGTGGCAGCTTTAGTTCTCGCATATATTTCCATTCTCTCTGTTGTAACATTTGCAACTCCATCAATGGATCATTTTGATAAGGGAAATTCTCTGCTAAATTCGGGAAAATATGAAGAAGCAATAAAAAGTTACGATAAAGCTATTGAGGCCAATCCTAATATTCCGGAGTTTTACTATAATAAGGCTATTGGACTTTATAATCTAGGAAGATACGAGGAAGCGGTAGTTCATTATGATAGTGTATTAAAGTTAGATTCTAAGTTTAAAGATGCTCATATTAATAAAGCAGTTTGTTTGGTGGATATGCAAAAAACAGACGAAGCTCTTGAGGTAATAGAACAGTATATAAAAAAATATCCCAAAGATACAGAAGGTTATGTTTTAAAGGGTTACAGTTTATTAATGAAGGAACGATATGATGAAGTAATAGATATATCTGATAAAGTAATTGAGAGTAATCCTAAGGACAAGAACCTCCTTTCTATGAATTATTCAACTAAAGGCAGTGCTTTAGTTGAACTTGACAAAATTGAGGAAGCAATAGAAGCAAATAAAAAAGCTATAGAATTGGATAGCATGAACGCAAATGCTTATTTATCAATGGGGTATGCACTATCTTTAGAGTCAAAATTCGATGAAGCAATTACTATGTGCGATAAAGTTATCGAAATTATGCCTAATTGTGTTGAAGCCTTTATAAACAAATCTATTTTTCTGCATAAAGAAAAAAGATATGGAGAAGCAATTGAGTGTTGTAATAAAGCATTGGAAAACAATATAGCAAAAAATCCTAACATAGAAGCGACTATCTATGTTAATAAATCAGCTGCTTTATTTGGACTGAAAAATTATAAAGACGCTCTTACAGCAGCAGAAAGAGCCCTTGAACTGAATCCGAAATCTGCTTTAGCATACGTTAACAAAGGCAACGCTTTGTGTAAAGAAATAAAATATGAAGAGTCTATCAAAGCATTTGATAAAGCTTTAGAGATGGATTCAAATTGTGGGGAAGCTTATATTTCTAAATCTAATTCCTTACTAAAACTTGAAAGAATAGATGAAGCAATAGAGGCATGTCGAAAAGCAATAGATATTAGATCAAAAGATAAAGATTATTATGCACGAGTCTATATAAATTGGGGATGCGCACAAATTGGTAATAGCAATTATACTGAAGCTATCAAATTTTTTGATAAAGCACTTGGCTATGAGGTAAGTGACCCTGAAATCTTAACAATGATCTATTCAAATTATTCAGTTGCATTGGAAGGAATTTTAGATTTTGATAAAGCACTTACATATAGTGAAAAGGCCTTAGAATTGGATTCAGAGTATTATGATGCCTATGTAAATAAAAGTATTGCATTGTTAAGTCTTTTAAGATATGATGAGTCACTCGAATGCTGTAACAAAGCTATAGAAAAGAAGCTTGAGGGTCACAAAATATATAACACAAAAGGTTTGAATCTAGAAAAAAAGGGAAGACTCGAAGAAGCATTGATGGCCTTTGATAAAGGTTTCGAGTTCGAGCCCAATGATAAGGACCTAAAAACTAATAGGTCAAGAGTTTCAAGTAAAATAGCGATCAAAAAATTCACTATTGTTGCGGGTATGTTTTTGGTCATTGCAGTAATTGCAATTATCACTACTATAATCATTGTTAAAAAGAGAAAAAAACAAATTAAACATGAAGAAGATTTATTTAGGGGAATAGTATGACAGTACTCTTTTTGGTTGTCCAAAATTAATTCTGATTGAATATTTCCTACCTATTAATTTGATGGGTCAGTACTTCTGAAAGATATTTTCTTCTATATTCGAACACAAAGATATTTTTATTTGCGTATCGTTTTCGAATGTTTAGTCTGTTGTGCGCAATTTTATAAGCGGTATTAACAAAACCGATTATGAAATTTATGTTGAATTTCTTTCTGTTATATGATATTTTTTTATTGCATTTTAATATGTAAATTTTATATCGTAGGAATTGCCGCTTGTTATTTTATATGAGAGATTTAAGCATATAAAATTTAAAAACTTTAAAAAAACTATTATACTCTTTAAAAAAAGAAATATACATAAGTGATAAGCATCTGGAAGTAATAAAATTAATTATAAATTTAAAAGGAGGAGTTAAAATGGTTTTAAAGAAAAGTTTTAGTAAGTTTTTATGTTTTACTCTGTCATGTGCCATGTTTTTTAGCATAATGACAAGTGTTAAGCTACCGGTATTAGCAGCTGACACCGAAGAAATAAATATTGTTAACAATGGAGACATGGAGGACGGAACAAACTGGTGGTATGGTAATGGCTGTACTATCGATTCTGGATCCGAAGCAAAACATAGTGGCGAATATAGTATAAAGGCAACAGGCAGAACAAACTCCTGGCAGGGTATTGCTCAAAACCTTGTTGATAGTGAGACAGAAAAACCAGAAGCAGGAAGAGAATACTATGCAGCTGCCTGGGTTATGTTTGATGGAGAAGATGCACCTGAAACAGCTAAATTTGTGTTGAGTTTGAAAACAACAAAGAATAACAGCGATTATACATACGCAAACATTAACCAGCAAGATGTCGTAAAAGGAGAATGGACGTTACTAGAAGGTAACTATATAATTCCTTCAGATTCACTTGTTGATAAAGATGTACATCTTTATACTGAAACAACTGAAACTGAAACATTTGTAGATTATTATATGGATGATGTAGTATTTAGGCCTCTTGGCGAAGAAGTAATTTCCTATGAATATGATCCGAATTTAACTCCACTTCGCAGTGTATGGGATGAATATTTCCCATTAGGAATGGCTGTAAGACCTGATTTGATAGACTCACCAGAATATAGTGCATACATCAAACATCATTACTCTGGTTTAGTTGCTGAAAATTGCATGAAACCTGAGGCTATACAACCCACAGAAGGTGTTTTTACATTTGATGATGGAGACAAACTAGTTAATTTTGCAAACGAGAACAATATGTCTATGAGAATGCACACACTTCTATGGCATAGTCAGATTCCAGACTGGTTTTTTGAAGATCCTACTGACTCAACCAAGCCAGCTACAAGAGAAAAGCTTCTTGAAAGATTAGAAACTCATATCGAAACTATCATGACACATTATAATGGTAAAATAGATACTTACGATGTAGTAAACGAAGTTATTTCCGATGGCGAAGGACTACGTAATTCAAAATGGAAGTCAATAGTTGGAGATGAGGATAAAGACGGAATCGATGATTACATCCTTGCAGCTTTCAGATATGCTTTTCAAACAGCTAAAAAATTAGGCGATGATAATGTTAAATTCTGTATAAATGATTATAGTATTGAATCTAATGCTAAAAAACTTGATACTATGCATTTTCTAGTTGAAAGAATAATCAAATTAGCTGAAGAAGAAGGTATAGCAAAAGATAGAATAGTTGTAGGTTTCCAAATGCATATTAATATGTACGGACCTTCAATGGGACAGATCAGAAAGTCCATTGAGAAATTCGAAGGTATGGGAGTTAAGGTTCAGGTAACTGAGCTTGATATTTCAATTTACAAATCCAGCGATGAACCTGCAAAAAAAGCTACTGAAGAAATATTACTGCAACAAGCTAAAACATACAAAGATTTATTTGACGTTTTCAAAGAATTATCTCAAGAAGGCCTTTTAGATTCAGTTACCCTATGGGGTGGCGATGACAGGTCATCGTGGTTAAATGATTTTCCTGTTGAAAATAGGGGAGATGCTCCGCTCTTATTTAATAAAAATCTTCATGCAAAGCCTGCTTACATAGCATTAACAGACCCTGACAGTTTACCGGTTTATAGAAAGCAGCTCAATGCTGTAAAAGCTTCACCTGTTTTAGAAACGGTTACTGACAAGTTGTGGGATACAATTTCATTTACCGATGTAAATCAAGCTGTATATACTTCTGTATATGCCTCGGTATATAGTACTGATGTTGCTACAGCAGGAATTAAATTAATGTGGGATGAAGATAATCTTTACATCCTTTCACAAGTAAAAGATAATACCCCTAATGAAAAGGACAGTTTGGAAATATTCTTAGATACTGCTCCTGACGCTTCGGGAGATATTAAACATTTTACTATAAGTTCAAACGATACAACAATTGATGGTATTACTTACTTAGCAAATACAAATGTAGACGGTTATACAATTCAGGCTGCTATTCCTATTTCAACTATTGAACCTAAAGTAGGAAGTAAAGTGGGTATTGATTTCAGAGTAAATGATTTTGATGCCGAGGGTGTTTTATCCTCACAAGTAATCTGGAATGATTATAAAAATCAAGCAGATGAAAACGCTACAGGATTTGGATACGTAGTATTTGATAAAGAAACAAAACTCATAAAGGTAAAAAGTGGAACTCCAGTTATTGACGGTAATGTTGATGATATTTGGAGCAGTGTTGAGGCAACAAATACAGATGTATGGGTAAGTGGTACATCAGGTTCAACAGCTAAATTCAAAACTTTATGGGATGAAAATAATCTATATGTTTTAGCAGAGGTTACAGATAGTTCGCTCAGCAAAAAGAGTGCTGATGCTTACCAACAGGATTCTGTGGAAATTTTTATAGATCAAAATAATGGGAAAACAACCTTTTATGAATCCGACGATTATCAAATAAGAGTAAATTTTGACAACGAAGTTTCATACAATCCAGAGCTTCCTGGCTTTACTTCAGCTACCAGCATAACAGAAACTGGATATATTGTAGAGGCAATTGTGCCATTTACACAAGCAAAAGCAGAAATAGGTAAGGTTTTAGGTTTTGACCTTCAAGTTAACAATGACGAAGATGACGATGGAAACCGTGATAGCGTAGCAATATGGTGCGATGCTTCAGGACTATCATGGCAGAATGTATCCGGCCTTGGAAATTTAATCCTTGATGAGGAAAAGGCATCAGCAAGACTTGCTGTAGATGAGAACGGTTTAGACTCAGCAGGAAGAATGGTTGCTTACTTTGGATCACCAGTTGTCGATGGTATAATAGATGACATATGGAATGATGCAGAGCTTGTTGCACCGCAATGTG
>CAYXPB010000105.1:0-15792 GCA_964466645.1 uncultured Acetivibrio sp.
AAGTACTATCTAGTGACGAACGCATAAAACAAAATAGGGAAAGTATTAAGGTTGTGTTAAACGGATTAACTGAATCAAAGGCAGAAGATGCTGCTGCACACGATATTTATATAACTAAAATTGAAAATCACGCAATACCGAGAAATGTAAAAGAAGAGTTTGTTTCTGCTGCTAAGAAAAATTGTGAAGTGGAAAAGAATGAAAAAGAGGCATTATTCGACCTTAATATAAAGCTTTTTCAAACAGTTGACGAAATGCTGAAATATTTTGAAGATAGAATAGGCAGGTATAATGTTACTGATAACCGTATTTTGTTTAACGAAGAATCTGATGAAAATAATTATAGAAAACTCCTAGAAGGGTATGGAAATATATTAGAACAATATAATAAAGCTCTTGAAGCAAGTTTGGAAAATGACGAAAAGAATTTGAAATCATTAAAGAGTTTGCTTGAAAGAAATTACTGATAAGACCATTTCAAAAAATAACCTATACAACATTTAGGTAACAAAGCATATCAAATTTTTTGGAATGGCAATTGATCAGTTGTTTTTTGGAATCACCTAAGACTGTATGAGGGTACAAAAGGAGAAAAAGTTAATGCTTACCATATTTTTGCTTTTGATTTCTAATATTTTTATGACCTTTGCCTGGTACGGGCATTTAAAGTATAAAAGTACAGCGTTACCACTGGTTATACTTGTAAGTTGGCTTATTGCTTTTGTAGAGTATTGTTTTCAGGTTCCTGCAAATAGACTTGGAAGTAACTACTATACACCGACACAACTTAAGATTATGCAAGAAGTGATATCTCTTTCTGTGTTTGCAATATTTTCAATACTTTACCTTAAAGAAAGTTTCCGATGGAATTATCTTGTCTCGTTTGTTTTCATTATTGGTGCAGTTTTTTTTGCTTTCAAAAAGTGGTAGTGCTTACAGGCCAGTCTTAAGAACTTTGTAAAAAATTTAACAAAAAAAATCGATTTTTTATCTCGACATATTGAGAATTATGGTATAATGTTGTCTGAAACTATTTTAAGATTTTAACGTATAGGTTTTAAACCTTTGCGCTAGCCCAATATTGGGTTAAAATACAGCTAGTGCTTTTCTAACATTACTAATTATAATCTATTGTGATGTTAATATGCACTACTATATCCTTAGGCCCTGGTGGATTGAAAATATTCTACTTAGAGGAACTAAGGAATATTTAAGTAAACTATATTTGTGAAGGGGGATTTAAAATTCATGAATTATTCACATGAAGTAGAAAGTATGATTTGTGTAAAAAAGGGACCAAATCATGGTCCGGCTCCAATTCCTGAAGAAGGAAAATGGGTCAGAGCAACGCAGATAGCCGATATATCAGGGTTATCACATGGTATTGGTTGGTGTGCTCCACAGCAAGGATGCTGTAAGCTTACCTTAAATGTTAAGGATGGTATTATTGAGGAGGCTCTCGTTGAAACATTGGGCTGTTCCGGTATGACTCACTCAGCAGCTATGGCAGCTGAAATTCTCGGTGGCAAGACAATCCTTGAAGCGTTGAATACCGACCTTGTTTGTGACGCTATCAATGTTGCAATGAGAGAAATATTCAAACAGCTTGTATATGGAAGAACTCAGACTGCATTTTCAGAAGGTGGGCTTCCAATAGGAGCAGGTCTAGAGGACCTTGGAAAAGGACTTCGTTCTCAAGTTGGAACAATGTATGGAACAAAGGCGAAAGGCGTAAGATACCTTGAAATGGCTGAAGGTTATGTCGTTGGTATTGGGCTTGACGAAGAAAATGAAGTAATAGGATATAAATTTGTTCATCTTGGAAAGATGATGGAAGCTATCAGAAAGGGTGTTGATCCTAAAGAGGCTTATGAAAAAAATGTCGGCACTTACGGAAGATTTGCTGAAGCAGTTAAAGTAATTGATCCAAGACACGAATAAAATTAAATGTGAAGAGAGGTGAGTATACGTGATTAGATTTGAAGGTTATGAAAGAAGAATAGATGTAATTAATAAATGTCTTGTAGAGTATGGCTTCAAGAATTTAGAAGAAGCTAAGGAAATATGCGTATCTAAAGGTATAGATGTTGATAAAATAGTTAAAGATGTTCAGCCTATAGCGTTTGAAAATGCTGTATGGGCATATACTTTAGGTTGTGCGATAGCTATAAAGAAGGGTATTAAGAATGCTGCTGATGCTGCAGAGGCAATAGGAATAGGTTTACAGGCTTTCTGTATTCCCGGTTCTGTTGCAGACAGCAGAAAAGTTGGTATAGGCCATGGTAATCTTGGTGCAATGCTTTTAAGAGAAGATACAAAATGTTTCTGCTTCCTTGCAGGTCATGAGTCCTTTGCAGCAGCTGAAGGTGCAATAGGCATAGCAAAGACTGCAAACAAGGTTAGAAAAGAGCCACTAAAGGTTATCTTAAGCGGTCTTGGTAAAGATGCAGCTTATATAATTTCCAGAATAAACGGTTTTACATATGTTAAGACTCAGTACGATTACTATTCTAGGGAATTGAAAGTTGTCGAAGAAAGATCTTTCTCAAAAGGCGACAGAGCAAAAGTTAAAACTTATGGTTCTGACGATGTAAATGAAGGTGTTGCTATAATGGCTATGGAAGGTGTTGATGTTTCCATCACAGGAAATTCAACTAATCCAACAAGATTCCAGCACTTAGTTGCAGGTACATATAAGAAATGGGCCGGTGAAAATGGTAAGAAGTATTTCTCGGTTGCTTCAGGTGGTGGAACAGGTAGAACACTTCATCCTGATAACATGGGTGCAGGACCTGCATCTTACGGTTTAACAGACTCAATGGGAAGAATGCACGGAGATGCTCAGTTTGCAGGATCATCTTCAGTACCTGCTCACGTTGAAATGATGGGCTTAATAGGTATGGGTAACAATCCTATGGTTGGAGCAACTGTTGCGGTAGCTGTTGCGGTTGAAGAATCAGCTAAGGCTTAGAGCTAAATAGGGCATATATAAAAATAGTAGAGGGGGGCGTTTGGCACCCTCTATTTTGTATTTCGAGTCTAAATAAGAATACAAGAGATGCTTAAAAATTTCAAACATCACTTGTATTTGATTACTATATTGAATTTACTACAAAAAAAGCATGAGCTTAATAAACTCATACTTTTATTATAATTCTTTCGAACGATATAAAAGATAACAGCGAAGGGGCACGATGTACCAAAGTTTACTATGCCTATCAAAAGAAAGAAACAGCAACTAAGGAATTCGATTTCCCATCGCTTTTATTGTGCCTCTTTAGTGTGTTAAAGAGGCATAAACAAGTGGGGCTAAATCTACCCAGACTTTTTATGTATGCTATTGAAATAGCATAGTTAAATGGAGAGTAGAAAATTTAAATGCTTATTATTGATAATTATAATTTAATAGTATAGGAATTTGCATTTTGAAAGTTCACCTGAAGGGTGATATGTTCATATATATCTGTGAATTTTATTAGAATATTAAATGTGATGAAATAGATCAATAAAGCAGAAATATGCCTATAATTACGATGAAAATAACAATATAGTATTTCTAGAAAATATTCTAAATAATCTTATACTAATATTTTATACAAACTTATACCTAAATTCATATAGGGCTTTAGACCCAAATAGGAAATAAACGCGTGTGCACATAAAATTAGTTTTACATAATATTATTTTGTAGCGCAAAAAATATTTTTATCAATAAGAGTATAAAAGGCGAGACAAAATTATTGTTTTTTGATATTATAAATTATGTAACAATATAAGGCTATTTCAAAAAATAACCTATTGAGTATTTTTAGTTTGAATCACATCACGTTGGCTTAAAAATTCCCAAACATAAGAACATTTTTTTGCTGTGCAAAAAATGTAAATCAAAGTATTAAAAATGCAATTGACTAGTTATTTTTTAAAAATTGCCTAAAGTTATAATTTGTAAAGTGTTTTTTGAAAGTGAGATGTAAAAGATGGATTTTAGAAAGATGGCAATTTTATTGCTACTTAGTTTCAGTGTTTTAGTCAAGCAGGTTCCCGGTTATGAAGATATTGGCAACAATATAGAGTACAACGCACTTGCTATGATGCAAAACAAACAATTCGGAAATGAAAACGTAGAAAACAATGAATTAGGAAATGCAAATCCAGGACATGTTCAGACACCTAATATTAAAGAAAATCAAACATTTCTAGTTAGTCCAACACCAACAATTAATCCTACTCCATTAGCTACGAAAACAGTGCCTAATCTATTATTATCAGAAGGTATAACAATTGATGAAGGTGATGACTTAGCCAATTGGACAAAGGATTCTAATGCGTATTTACTAATTGATAATGATAATTATGTATCGGGTTCAGAATCATTAAAGATTGTTTCTAGTAATGCTTCAACGGGACGTTTTTCTGTGGAAAAGAATATCAGAAACCTTTTTGAAGATGATAATATGAAGAATTTTGAGATAAATATATATATACAGGATGTATCAAAGATTTCTTCCGTGGGAATAGCTTTCTTTAATGACGATAAAAATTACACCAAGTATTTTTCCAATTTCATAGGTAGTTATGAATTGACAAACGGATGGAATAAGATAAGAAGGTCAAGAAGTAGCTTTGAATCTTCGATCAATAAGAACGATTGGGGTAAAGTAAAGTGTATGAGGTTGACTTTTTATACTACCGGCAGTGAAAGAGTTATTGTAAATGTGGATAGAATAGCTTATAACTTTAAAGGTATTCCTAAGCTGATGTTTACATTTGAGGATGGATATTCCGAAATTTTCACCAATGCGTATCCTATATTGGATTCTAGGGGGCTCAAAGCTAATGTAATGGCAATAAAGAGTAGAGCTGAGTTGGAAAGTTCAAGTTTCCTTGATATAAGTAAATTGGAGTCCCTTTATAATAAAGGGTGGGACATCGGAAACCATACAGATACACATCCTATTTCAACAGAAGGCTACACAACTCAAACAAAGACAAGCGAGTATTTAAATTGTCAAAACTGGTTGATTGAAAATGGATGGACTAGAGGGGCAAATCATATAAGTTATCCTACAGGTTTCTATGATAGTGAGATCGTAAAAATTCCTAAATCTATTGGAGCAAAAACTGCTAAAGGAGATGATTATGGTATTCAGGCCATACCGGTTGAAGATATTTATAATTTGAAGTCAATTAAAATTGGAAAAGATATACCGATAGATTTTGTCAAGGCTGAAATAGAAAAGTCCATTAATACAGGCTCCACGGTGATTATAACAGTACATAAGGTCGTTGAGACTCCAACTCTGGGATTTGATGTGTCCCTGGAGTATTTTGAGGAATTAGTTAACTTTATTTATAAAAAAACTGCTATTGGAACTGTAGAAGTCATGACAATAAGTCAGTGGTATGATTCATATACTTTAGGCGATTTCTAAAAAACTATAACATGTAAAAATATATTAAAAAGGCTATGGTAATAAACAGCTAAAAACGAACCTAATTAAAATGAAAACTTGTTTTAGCATCAAAGGGCGCAATTGCTTGACCTGAACACTAGAACAAAAGCTACGGGACATCACATCGAGCCCCGTAGCTTTTTCCTCTTTATCTTCTTCCTTCATACAGGTTCTAAAATCGCTAAAACATCTATTTAACAAGCTTTATTCCATAGGTACCATAGTCGTTTATTGCAGTGGAAGTTTCCCCGTCTGCATGGTAGGTTATAAATCTTCCGATGATGTCTGTATGTCCCCCGGAATTTACTGCTCCTTCAAGGAAGAAAGTTGCAAATCCCAGCACTTTAATATGTTTTTTGCCGTTGACATACAGTGTATCTACCACAGGAATAAATATTATCCTTGGGCATTTCTTGTTATAGTATGTATAGGTGCAGCGAGGTGCATGGTCACATCTTGAAATTAATGTTTCAATAGAGTTTGAGGTCTTTTTTGCGATTACACCTGTTTCAGTTGGAATGTAATCTCCTACTCTTATTGTACCGTTGTAGCCGTTTAAAAGGTTGTTTTCATAAATTGAGCCACCATTACCACCAAGAGATATTGCTGCGTAATTACCGTTGTAACCGTCCGAGGCACCTTCTTTTAGAACATATATGTTTCCGTAGACAAAAGTTTGTTTGACTACTGCGATTGGTCTGCAACCGCTTAATGCTGATATATTCTCCACCTTTGCCTGAGCAGTTGCAATTACATCTTGTGAAGCGTTTCCGAATACATTTGCAAAATAGTTCTTTACTGTTTTAATGCTCGTTACTTCAACAGAGCGAGTGCTTTCATCAATTGTTATAGTTGTGCTTTTAAGACCACTGTTGTTTTTTAAAATGTAATTATTGGTTATATTTCTTGTGTTCGAAGCATTAGTTACTAATTCTTGTGCACCGGCAAGGGCAGCAGAGTCTACCGTGTTGGCTAGTTTGGATTTTTCATAGGCAATAACTCCAATGTCCACTGAAAGAGCTGCAAAGGCTACAATAACAGTAAGTATGAGTGCGAAGAAAACAAAGGTTGTTCCTCTTTGGCTTTTAAAAAGTGATGCTGTATTCATTACTAAAACCTCCTGCTGGTTTATTTTAACATTAAAAATTTTCTTATTTGCTCCTAGATCCCCTATTATATAATTCGAAAATTACATCAAGAAAATTTACTGTTTTTGTAGGACCGGAAGCTTAATTTGGTATAGGTAATAGTTACTGAATTTTCTGATACTTTTGGTATACAATTATTTCAGGATTTTGCCGATTTAATTAACAAAATTATTAAATTTAATTAATATTTTAAACTTTTTTAAATATTTATAGTATAATTGTTAGAATAGAGTATAATGTATAGAAAATCTTTAAGGGGAAAGTCAAATGAGCGATACAGTATTGCGTAAAGGGCTAAATAAAGCAAAAAGAATTGTTGTTAAAGTTGGGACATCTACACTAACCTACGAAAATGGCAGGATTAACTTTACAAGAATTGATAAGCTCGTAAGGGTGCTATCAGATCTTGCAAATCAGGAAAAAGAAGTAGTTCTCGTTACTTCCGGAGCAATAGGGGTTGGAGTTAGTAAACTGAAGCTTCAAAGCAAGCCTAAGACGGTCAGAGAGAAACAGGCAGTAGCAGCAGTAGGCCAGCTTGAATTGATGCATATATACGACAAGTTCTTTTCGGAATATGGGCACGTCGTAGGGCAGATTCTTCTTACCCGTGATATAGTTGAGAACCATGAGGGTAGGGAGCATGTTATCAATACTTTTGAGACTTTAATAGAAAAAGGAATTATTCCCATTGTTAATGAAAATGACTCCGTTGCGGTGGACGAGATTGAATCAGGTGTAAACAGGGTTTTTGGAGATAACGACACACTATCGGCCATGGTTGGAGAGCTTGTAAATGCGGATTTACTTATAATACTATCGGATATTGATGGGTTTTATGATTGTGATCCTAGAAAAAACAATTGTTCAAAGCTTATTTCGGTCATAAAAGAAATTACCCCCGAAATAGAACAGTGTGCAGGAGGTGTAGGTTCTGCAAGAGGTACAGGGGGTATGGTTACAAAACTTACGGCTGCAAAAATAGCAACGTGTGCCGGTATAGATATGGTAATAGCAAATGGGGGAGATCCCAATGTAATATTGCAAATAATTGATGGAGAGGATATAGGCTCTGTCTTTATACATAAGGAGGTGACACCTTGAAAAAGGTAATTTCAATGATTTTAATTGTAAGTTTGGTTTGTCTTATGCTACCGGTAAATGGTGAGAATAGTAATGTGATTACATATGATAAAGCAAAGACGGCCATGATTGCAAACAATAGAGCACTAAAAAAGCTTGGCTTTGAAGAAAGAAAAATGTTCTTAAACTATAATTCGGCAGTCCAGAATACAAAAAATTTAAGAACCGATGGAGTGACTTATAAGTTTGGGAAAATGGAGTTTTTTTATAGCTTCGACGATTATTTGAAATTAGATTTAACTGTAATGAAAGAACACATGCCTGAAGAACTTAAGTATTATTGGGGGATGATGGGCAATAACAAAATAGTCACTGAGAAAACATTGGCTTTAGGCTTGCGCGATTTATATCTTGGTTTGATGAAGTCAGATAAAGATATCAAAATTGTTACTAGAAAGTTCGAGCTCGCTAAAAATAAACATGGTATTAATCAGCTGAAATTAGATCAAGGGCTGATTACAAAGCAGGATTTAGAAGAGTCGGAATATGAGCTTTTGAAAGCAGAAAAAAGTGTAGACGAAGCAAACCGGAACAGAGAGAATATGGTGAGGTCTCTAAATTCCATGTTGGGAGTTGAAGTATCTACAGTGTACGATACTGTCAAATTTGATGAGTTTTCAAGGGATATAAGTCTCAAACCATTGGAAGCTTATATTGAACAAGCGCTTACTGAAAGACTTGAAATAAAAAATATCGAGGAAGAAATAAGACTAAAAGAGTTAAAAAAGGGTATTTTCACAGAAAGCAGACTTTTTGGGAAAAGTTACGATTTAGAGGAGCAATATGAAGATTTAGAACTGGAACTCGAAACGCTTAAGGTTAAAATGGAAAAAACAAAGTTTGATATTGAAAATGAGATCAAGAAGGCGTATATACAAATTAAAGAAGATTTGTATAATCTTGAAAGTACTACAGAGACAATAAAAATGCAGAAAAGAACGCTAGATAAATTGAAAACTCAGTATGAGAGAGGTTTTATAGCTAAAATCCTACTAGATGAAATGGAGATTGGAATAGACGAGCTGGAAAATGCAAAAGAGCTTGTGATATACGGCTATAACACAAAAATAATGAAGCTTGAAGAAGCAGCGGGATTAGGCCCTGCATATTAAAGGAGTGAATTTTATGAAGAAGCGTATAAGTTTAATAGTGACTATATTGTTTATAACTACCATAACAACTGCATTTGCAATGGAAGGCCTGAAGTTCTCTATATCAGAATCAAAGACTTTAGCAACTACCAATAGTAAGCAAGCAGCTGTAGATGAAATGACTATCAAGACTAAGGAAAGTGCTCTTAAAGACGCTGAAAAAGATGCTAAAATGAGCACGGGGGCTACTGCCAAAATTGATATATTAAATAACAGAATAGCTAAAGAGGTTAGTACTGTAAAAGCTGCTGCAGATTTGGAATATGCAAAGAGAACTAAGGAAGAAAATACAAAGAAACTCGAACTTGAAGTATACAAGGCTACATCTAATATGTTGCTGATAAAAAAGGAACTTGAGTCTGAAAACGGCAAACAGGATATTTTAGATGAGAAATACAAAATGGCTGAAGTTCGTCTTAAGGAAGGCAAATTGACCGAAAATGATTTATATGATTCGAAATATGCTCTTGATTTAAAGGCAATTGATGTAAACAAAATTACAAAAAAGCTTGAAGCTGCAAATCTTGAGCTTAAAAGAGTGTTAGGTCTTGAAATGGATGCGGATATGATTGAGATCAAGGATAATTTGTCACTTGCTTCAATAGCAAATGTTGATATTGAAAAAGTTATTGAGAATGCTTTAAAAAATGATGTTGAGCTATTCATAAAGAGTGAGGAATTAAAGGCAAGTGAGAAGACAATGGAAATTACAAAAGAGTGGTACGAGCAAGGCACGGCTACATATGATGGGAATATGCTGAATCTAGAAAATGCAAAAGTTGATTTTGAAGATGCGAAAGTCAATTTAGAAGTGTCAATCAGAAACAAATATAACGATGTGCTTACAGCTAAAGATAAAGTGGGGTTAGCGCAAAAGTGGCAAACAATTAATAAAAACAAATTGAGTAGTGAAGAGTTTAAGTTTGAAAAGGGATTAGTAAGCAAAGAAGAGGTGTTGAACGCTAAAGAAAAGTATTTAGATGCCCAATACCAGAATTATCTTGCAACCTACAATTACAATACAGTAAAAGCTGAGTTTGATACTTTGTATGTAAAATAAAGAAGAGTTCTCAAGAAAAATATTAATATATTGGAAGTTTCTTCGCTTTTTGTGAACTATTTTATTAAAGAACATTTAGTTCTGCTAATAATTTAGTTCACTTTTAGAATAGGCACTTCCAGTTTATTGATATAAAAGTATATTAGGTGATTCCAAAAGAGCATTAAGTTGACAAAAATTATTAGGCAGGTGATAGAAAGGTGATTATCAATATAAGTGATTTAGGCAAGGTGTATAAAAATGGAAAGATATCTGTTTCAGCTCTAAGGCATGTGGATTTGTCTATCGATAAAGGTGAATTTATTTCAATAATGGGACCGTCCGGTTCCGGTAAGTCGACGTTAATGAATATTATTGGATGTCTTGATCGCTCAACTTCTGGGCGTTATCAGCTAGATGGTGTAGATATTTCAAAGCTGGACGAAAAGGCGTTGGCAAAAATAAGAAACCTAAAAATTGGTTTTGTGTTTCAATCGTTTAACCTTCTGCCTAGAATGACTGCCTTGCGTAATGTTGAACTTCCTATGATTTATGCAGGCGTAAGCACGAAGGAGAGAAGAAAGAGGGCTAGTGAAGCGCTTGAAAGAGTTGCACTAAAGGATAGGATGAATCACAAACCTAATGAAATGTCGGGAGGTCAAAAGCAAAGGGTTGCTATAGCGAGAGCACTTGTTAACAAGCCTGCAATTATATTGGCCGATGAACCTACGGGAAATCTCGACAGTTTTTCTAGTGAAGAGGTTATGGCAGTTTTTCAGGATCTTAATAGGGAGGGTGTAACAATAATTCTTGTTACGCATGAACCGGATATAGCGGAACATACAAAAAGGTTTGTGAAATTCAGGGATGGATTAATGGTAGAGGATAGCCTTGTTGAAAAGCCACTCGATGCAAGAGAGGTTATCAGGTTGAACAAAATGGAACGTATGGCTTGAGGTAACACAAAAAATTATTAACTTTAGGGAGGGCTGAGGATGAAGAAGGGTATCATTATATTAGTAATTGTGGTTTTGGTTATAGTCGGTCTGGTAGGCTTAGCTACCACTTTCGGAAAGGGTTTCGAGTCGGCATTTAATCAAGGGATTGTATATCCCGTTAAGGCTCATAAGATTGAAAAGGGTTCAATTTCTACAAAGGTTTCGGCAACAGGGCAAATTGAAGAAGTAGAAAAGGGTGAGGTTTATGTTGAAACTCCACTTAAAATAAATAAGCTCCTTGTTGGTATAAATGACAAAGTTACAAAGGGTCAAAAGCTAATGGAGCTTGATATGGACGAATTGGTTTCACAACTGGAAAAACTCAAAATAGACAGAAACGTGCAAAAGTTATCTGTAAATTCTCCTACCGTAGAAGCAGAAATAAAAAGAGCAGAATCCTCTGTAAATGCTGCTGAGGTTGCTTTAGCAGATGCTGTTAAAAAGTTAGAAGAAAATAAATTGCTTTTTGAGGGAAGTGTAATTTCAAGAAGTGAATTGGATGCTTCATCAAAAGCTATAGATGATGCGCAGAGGGCTTTAGATAATGCAAAGTTGAGTTATGAATCAGCGGTATCGAGCAAAAATATGGATAAAAATGTTAAGGAAGAGACTTTAAAGGCCACAGATTTAAGCATAAAAGATCTTGAGAGAAAGATAGAAAAGCTCAATAATTCTGTATTAAGTCCTATCGATGGCATTATTGTTGAATCAAATGTTCAGCAGGGTTCTTTTACAAACAGTGCAATGCCGGCTTTTAAAATATCAAATACTGATAGTTTAAGGATTAGGGCAAGAGTAAGCGAATACAATATGAAGGGCGTACAAATAGGCCAGAAGGTTGTAATCACAGGGGAAAGTATTGATGAGGGCACTGGTGTATCAGGAAAAGTTCAGAGTATATCTCCAATTGCAAAGACTAATGTCACATCAGGCGGAGAGGAAATTGCTGTTGAAATACTTATTTCCATCGAGGATTCGGAAGTCGCTTTAAAACCAGGATTAAGTGTTACCTGTGATATTTATACTAATGAAAAGAAAAACATATTGACAGCACCACTAAATATTCTCAAAGAAGATAAGGATGGCAATATGTTTGCTTATATTATCAATGAAGAAAATATTATGGTTGAAAAGCAAGTAAAATTCGGACTTGTATCCGAAATGACAGGTGAAGTTTTAGAAGGCTTAAGTGAAGGGGATATGGTTGTTGTTGACCCACAGCCAACACATAAAGACGGCGTAAAAGTAAAAGTATTAGACAATAAATAAAGGAGGGGGTGTGAATGAGTTTTTTTGAAAGCCTCAAACAGGCTCTTGACAGTTTGTGTGCAAACAAATTGAGGTCTGTTTTAACGATGCTAGGGATTATTATGGGTGTATTTTCTGTTATTACCATATTGGCTATAGGTAATGCAGCAGAGTCTTATATTGGAAGTGAGTTTGAGAAGATGGGTGCAAATACCATCACTATTGCTTATCAAAAAGCCGATATAAGTGAATCGGATATGCTGACTTTAGAGGATATGGAGACTATAAAAAAGGTGGCTCCGGAGATTAAGAATATTGCTGCTAGCATACAGAGAAGCGGTTCACTAAGAATTGGCAACAAAACTCGAGATGCCATTATGTATGGAGTATCTTCTCAATATAAAAGTTTTTCTGCCGTTGAAATGGCAGAAGGCAGGTTTATTAACGACTTTGACAATACGTCAAAGTCAAACGTTATAGTTGTGGACGAATATTTTGCAAACAGATATTTTAAAAGACTTGATATAGTGGGTGAAACAATTACCTTTAAAACCTCCTGGGGAAAGCTGGTTAATATGAATGTGGTTGGAGTTATCCAATCTTACGGTGAAATGTACGCAAGTATGCTTGATAATGAAAACGTTCCGGCTATGGTGTATGTTCCTATTACTACTCTTCAATCCATTTATTTTAATGATAAAGTTCTTCAAAGTATAGATGTATCTACAGAGGAAGAAGATGGTCTTAAAGAATTGGGGGACAGAATTGTAAAGGCTTTGGAAATGAAACGAGGTAAATCTGATTTGTTCTATGCACAGAGCTCACAGGATGTACAAAAAGTAGTTTCAAACGTTCTAGGAGTTATTTCATCAATTCTTCTTGTAATTGCAATTATTACCCTTATTGTAGGTGGAATAGGTATAGTAAATATACTTTTAGTTTCAGTAACAGAGAGGATAAGGGAGATTGGTGTGAGAAAAGCTTTAGGGGCACAGAAGATGGATATTCTGTTGCAGTTTATAACAGAATCAATTATAATGACTGGAATAAGCGGTTTGATTGGTATAATTCTCGGTGTGGTAGCAGGAAATATAATATCCCAGCTGATAAGCATACCTCCTGTAGTTGACATCCCGGTAATTATTGGGGCGTTCTTAGGATCAGTTACATTAGGATTAATCTTTGGTGTTTATCCAGCGAAAAAGGCTGCTGACTTAGATCCGATTGAATCACTAAGGTATGAATAAATAATAATATGTTTACTGTTATCAAAAAGCCCATTATGGAAGCTTCTCAGCTTCCATAATGGGCTTTTGCAATCATAAGGTTCCTCTGTTTGCAATCTTTTAAGCTTTCACAAGCATTTCAAATTGCACTTTTTACATTACTACCTAAACAAGTCGCCGAACCAGTCGAGTAAGGAATTATCATCTGAGCCGTTTCCGGGATTGTATTGGTGACCAGCATCTTCCGGACCATGCAAGTTACAATATTCAGCGGCTGGAAGCTCGTATTTCCAATCCTTAGGGTATGCATCGCCGGGGTTGACTGGAGTGTAAGGCTTTTTACGCTGTATAAATACTTGCTCTATTATTGATCCATAGGGGCAATACTCCCCAGCAAGCATGTTTCTGCCAAAAATATCTGTAGAATCTTTACATACTTCAGCAAGTACGTGAACATCGCAAGTGTCTTCTTCATTAGGTTGTGTACCCTTTATGAAGTATTCCTCCTTTACAGCACTTCCTCTAGGATCCTTATAGCACAATTCGGTGGCAATTTTACCAGAGTATTTGCATATAGTCCTTTTGACAACACCGGGCGGAACTTCAAAGTCAACTGGTTCCAAACTTTTGTGGACTTTTTCCATAACATCTTTCCAAATAAATTGAGCCCTGTTATATTCGGCTGAAGCTAGAGAAGCATTTCTATCATAACCATACCAAGTGGCACCGACATAATATGGAGTGTACCCCACAAACCATTTGTTGGTATTTTTGTCTGTAGTGCCGGTCTTGCCGGCAGTAGGCATTTTTCCATCTTGGAGTTTACAACGGGTTGCAGTTCCATATTTAACGACATCTTTCATCATATCTACCATTACAAAAGCAGCTGCTTCATCATATACAATATTGAATGCAGGCTTTTTCTCGAGAATAGTATTTCCGTTTGCATCTTCAACTTTTGTATATGTTGTTGGTTCATAGTACATGCCTTTATTTACAAAAGGAACATAAGCGGCAGCCATCTGAAGCGGACTAACTCCTTTTTGAAGACCACCCATTGCTACGGAGAGATTTCGCTCATTATCCCTGTTTATATTTACCCGACTTAAGTATTCAAGAGATAAATCCGGACCTAAATAATTGAGCCAAACCTTTGCCGCAATTACGTTTACAGATCTTGTGATACCCATACGTATGCTAGTAAGTCCAGAATAATCACTTCTCCCCCCGGAATTTTGTGGGTACAATCCCTTTTCAACCCCAGATAGGTATACAGGAACGTCATCAATTACAGTCGCAGCGGTAATGATGCCTTCATTAATAGCAGGACCGTAAACCGCGATAGGTTTAATGGATGAACCTGGTTGTTTATCTAATGAAGTGGCTCTGTTAAAAGGAATACCTATTTTTTCTCCGGCACCTCCATACATGGCTTTTACCTGGCCTGTTTTTGGGTCGATTATAACCATTGCTGCTTGTGGAGATTGACTGATCTTGGTATTTATCTTAGTGAAATATTCCTCTTTCAAAAATGCTTCATCCATAGCCTTTTGTATGTCTGTATCCATAGTTGTATATATTCTAAGTCCGTTGTTATATATGGTTTTGATAGCCATATCTTCTGTATAGCCGTTAGCCATAAGATCTTTCTTTACATCCAGTATAACCTGGTCCACAAAATAGGGCTGTGTGCTGGCAACTTTCTCAGTCCGTTTGTTTGATTCTGCAAAAACAAGTTCTTGTTTCATGGCGTCATCAAATTCCTTTTGGTCAATAAAACCAAGCTCAAGCATTACATTTAAAATAATCTTTTGTCTTTTTAAGTTGTTTTCCCTACCCTTTGTTGTGAAGGGATCATATTTCCCTGGAAGATTGGTTATTCCAGCGAGTGAAGCACACTCAGCTAATGTAAGGTCTTTTACATCCTTACCGAAATAGGTTTTAGATGCCGATTGCACTCCATAACAATTCTCACCCATATATATAAGATTCATGTAAATTTCAAGTATTTGATCTTTAGTTATGTTGCGCTCAAGAACTATTGCTCTCCATGCTTCCTGTACTTTTCTTTTTATGGAACGTCTGTCTTCACCTGTAACGTTTTTAATAACTTGCTGGGTAATGGTACTTCCACCATGAGAATCACCACCAGGAAGTATATAGTGTAAAATTGCACTTCCAAATCTCTTATAATCGACGCCGGGATGTTCATAAAAACGTCTGTCTTCTATAGCAACAAACGCATCCATCAAATCTCTTGGAATTTCAGTTATATCAACCATTTCCCTGTTTTGTGCTCCCTGAAGGGATAAAATTTCGTTATTTTTAGAGTCGTAAACATGAGTTGTTTGATTTTTAATTACAAGTTGGTCGGAAGTTATTGGTTCGG
>CAYXPB010000106.1:0-15739 GCA_964466645.1 uncultured Acetivibrio sp.
TAATATTAATAAATATCTAATCCTAACCTAATCCTCTATGGCTCTTATTATCCTTTTTTAAAACCACTTCATATACATCATCCCTTATATGACTTGAAATCGGAAGGCTGCTACGCACTTTTCCTATTTCATGCAAATCCAGATCTGCATAAAATATGCCTTCATTTTGTCCCGCCTTTACTAATATCCCTGCCCATGGGTCAACCACCATGGAGTTTCCATATGCAACATAGGAAGCATTTTCATCCCTCGCTGGAGAAACAGCTGCAATAAACAACTGGTTGTCAACTGCCCTCGCACGCATTAATAGCTCCCAATGCGCAGGTCCTGTGGTCATATTGAATGCTGCAGGAACCGCAATTATATCAGCACCCCTCAATGCCATAATCCTGAATATTTCAGGAAATCTTATGTCATAACATATAGCTACACCAATCTTGCCAAACTTTGTATCCACAACCGTTATTTCATTTCCATAAGCTAAAACATCTGATTCTTTGAATACAATGCTACCGGGAATATTTATATCAAAAAGATGAAGTTTTCTGTGTCTGCCTATTATTCCCCCGTCATCACCAATAATAAAACAGGTATTATATAACTTCTCTCCATCTTTCTCTGGGATTGAACCTGCAACGATATAAATACCTTTATCACGCGCTACTTTGGACAGTGATTCTATTGTAGGTCCTTGTGCAGTTTCTGCATAATCAGGAAACTTAGTGTTATCATAAGGACAGTTAAACATCTCAGGAAGTATTACTATATCCGCGTTTTCTGAAGCACAGGTTTCAACCATATCAACTGCCTTTTCAATATTTCTCCTCTTGTCATTTTCCACTCTCATCTGACATAAGGAAATCTTTGCAGTTTGTTTCATAATCTTCTCCTTGATTTTTAAGTCTATATTATAGAGGCTATTATAGGCAAAACGCCGCATAATGGGGTATAGCCTGTATCCCATCGCTTTGACCAAAGTTTTTTTCTGAAAACCTAATTGAATAGTTGGGTCGATATTTCTGAATGAACACACCAAGGCTTTTTGACTTGGTACTGGTAGACTTTTTGACTTCAATGCCAACAATATCGGCATCCTTTTGTATCACAAAATCAAGTTCTGCCGAATATTCACTTGTCCAGTAGTAAGGCGTATATCCGTTGGTCACAAGGGCTTGTGCGATATAATTCTCGGTTACTGCTCCCATAAAAATGTTGGATTCACCGGTCAGTATCGTTTGTTGTGCCAATCCAGATTTCATGACGAGCAAACCAACATCACTCATATACAGCTTAAAAGAAGACAAATCTGCGTAAACAGAAATTGGGTTATGGGCATGTTCTATCTTTTGGCATTTCAAAACGACACCCGCTTGCGTCAGCCAGTCGATTGAAGCTCCAAACAGAGCAGCACTACCGCCTTTTTGGATAACCTTATACTGAAACTTCGTGTTTTCTTTGGCAAGCTGAGCAGGTATTGAACTGAAACAGGCACGTATTTTCACTGTTTCCGACCTATCGGCATACTTAGCCATGTCAGCGACATAGTTGCTGGTTATTTCATTCTGAACGTTGGGTACAAGTACCAATTTACCGGACTTAACAAAGGATGAAACACTGGCAGGCATGCCGCCTACGATCAAGTAATAGCGATACAGTTCCAATGCTTTATTGTGGAAAGCTTCCGGCATTGGCACAATATCAGTAAAACAAATGCGAATCTCCTTAGCAAGCCTTTCTTCGCCCATTGCCCATAGAAACTCCTCAAAATCCAGCGGATAGAGCGTCATGCTTTCCACCTTGCCTACAGGAAAGCTATATTTTCCCCTGTTAATGGCAACTCCCAGTAAACTGCCAGCCGCTGCTACATGATATTCCGGTGCTAACTCGCAAAAGTATTTAAGAGCCGTCAACGCTCTTTCACAGCTTTGTATTTCATCAAATATAATTAGTGTTTTTTCAGGAATAATCTCTTCATTCACTGTTGTTTCAAGGAAACGAATCAGTCTTTCGGGCGTAATGTCGTCGTCAAAATATCTGGCAACCGAGAGGTTCGTTTCCAAGTTGACATATACAGTATTATCGAAATACTTCTCTCCAAACTCCGTGAGAATGTAGGTTTTTCCGACCTGCCTGGCTCCATAAAGCAATAGGGGCATTCTCTCTCTGTCTCTCCACTCTACGAGTCGAGCTTCAATTTTTCTACGCATAACCAATCACCTCATCAACTATATTGTATGTCAAATAGATTTATTCGTCAAGAAAAATCGCAAATAAATATATTTTTCATGCAATATTAATATAGATTGCAGAAGTTTCAGTCTTTCATGTTGTTTTCAAGTTTCACTTGATACCTTGTTTTCTTATGCTTCCAACGTTCAGCACACTTGGGTCTTTGACAGTTGAAAAATTCAAAAATTTCCTGAACCATTTTAGACCAACTCGAATATTATGTTAATAAAATGCCAGTTTGGAGGTAATAAATAATGTATAGTCCTAATATGAGTGCAGACATAATGCCAAACATGCAAATGCTACAGAACCAGTATGTTCCATGCATGCCCATGCCTAAACTTGCCACTGCCTATATTCCTTTTCAATACTTGAATTGTATATACCCGCACATGAAAGGGCTTTGTGCAGGTACAATCTTTCCCGAACTTGACAGACCCTATGGGGTTGACCCAGAATATGTTATTGACGCTTAGGAGGTGAAAACATGGATGCAAACTGCGAATGTTTGTTAAAAGAAATAATGGCTGCAGACTTTACAATAATTGATTTACACCTGTATCTGAATACTCATCCGTACGACCAGAGAGCCATAATGATCTACAATAACAGTGTAAAGAGATCTATGATGCTTCGAAATGAATACGAAAGAATGTGCGGACCATTATCTGCTCATCAATCGGCAAGCAAATGTCCGTGGCAGTGGATAGAAAGCCCATGGCCGTGGGAATAGCAGGAATAACTTATCAATTCTTAAAACAGGAGGTTATAAAATGTGGGTTTATGAAAAAAAACTTGAATACCCGGTAAGAATAAAAAACTGTAATCCCAAGATGGCCAAATACATCATCACTCAGTACGGCGGACCAGATGGGGAACTTGCCGCTTCATTAAGATATTTGAGCCAGAGGTTCAGTATGCCTACCAATGAGACCAAAGCAATCCTTAACGACATAGGTGTTTCTGTATATATTTTGCCCCTTTATAAATATAGGGATATATAGCACCCGAAAACCTAACATCGGTTACCATATATCCCTTAAAAAATGTGGTCTTACACCACCTCAAAGTTTAATATTTCTGTTCTATATGTATCCATCTTACCTGTGGATTTATACTCCACCCTAAAACGAAAAGGTAAATCTTTTATTCTAACTTCTACTGTATGATTAGGAAAAACAGTAATCTCATTAGTCATAGTCCCTAACAATTCGTCTAGGTTTTCATTATCAAGTGCAAGTATATTATCAATTTCTTTTGCAATCTCAAAAAGTTTTGTAGCCTGGTTTTGTTTTTTCGAATTTTCTTCTTTTATATCAGATAATTGCTTTTGCAAATCAACTATTTCAGTATCTAATTTTTCTTTTTGTATCTTAAACTCATCTTGTGTTATTTCGTCACTAAGGCGAATATCAATAAGCTTTAACTTTTTATCCTCACACTTACTTATCTTCTTTTCTAAATCTATAGTACTAATGATTTTTTCTTTTACTTCTAACGAACTAATTTCTTTTAAAATCTCTTTCTTTAATTCTTCCTTGTTATCGACCAATACTCCTAATATATATAAAACAATATTTTTAAGGCTTTTATCGCTTGCCCATTCAGACATTTCACATTCTTTATCCCTAAAAGCAGTAGCCTTTACATGATTCATGCAGTTCCAAGCCCTAGAAGTTCCACTAGCAGTTTTCTTAATTTTATTGACAAATCTCTCGCCGCAAACACCACAAAATATCTTTCCACTAGCCCAGTATCTATTACTATGTTTGGATTTCTGTTCCTGTGTAGTAGTTCTTCTTTCAAGCTCCCTTTGAGTGGCCTCCCACATTTCTCTAGAGATAATTGCAATTTCAGGATGATGGTCTTTTATGTATACCATATCTTCTGCGCCACGATTATATCTCTTCTTATGGTCCAGATAATTTTTTGTATAGGTTTTCTTTTGACAGAGGTCGCCTACATATTTCTCATTTCGAAGTATCCTTAAAATCACAGTGGTTGACCAATCATTTTTGTATTTAGATTTACCATCCGGATTATATGGTTTTATGCCTTCCTCTTTTAATTCCCTTGCAATAACATGAGAACCCTTACCCTCAATTAAATATTTATGAAATATCTTCTCAACAATTTTAGCCTCTTCTTCCACAAGATATAGTTTGCCACCTTTAACTTTATAGCCAAGCATTGACCTGCCGAAAACTACACCTTTTTCCATTTGTCTCGTCTGACCCCACCTCACACGCTCAGAGGTTTTTCTGCTTTCCTCCTGTGCTATTGCAGACATAATAGCTAGTCTCAGTTCAGAATCTGCTTGTCTTGTATCTATTCCATCGAGCATAAATACTACAAATACATCTTTTTCTTTCAACTTTCTTGTGTAAGCAATAGAGTCTAAAATATTTCTAGCAAAACGTGATACTTCCTTTGTAATAATAACATCGATTTTACCCAGCATAGCATCTGCTATCATATCATTAAATCCATCTCTTTTTTCTGTCATAGTACCTGTCAAGCCGTCATCTGAATATACCTTGACTAAATTCCAATCTTCCTGCCTATTTATATAGTCAGTAAAATATTTAACTTGGTTTTCAAAACTATTTGCCTGGTCATCTTTATCTGTACTAACTCTGGCATAAGCAGCCACTTTAATTTTATTCATATCTTAATATCCTCCTTTAACAGTTGGAATGGTCAATGCATGATACCGTGACCATTCCCATTCATCAACAACTTATTTCAAAATCTTTGTTTCTTTTTCTACTAAACCTGTAAGTTGCCAATCTGTTAAAAGGGCTTTTTTATTTAATTCCTTATAAATAGCAACTTTTAGGCTGCTATTTAGCTTCTTTTTTTCTATAGGTGATAACACTATTTCCTTACTAGGCATACCCATCACATCCTTAGTAAATGGATATGCTAATGCCGCTTGTCTTAATGCAACCATTATTACAGTACCTCCTTTTTCATTCGATACTGTAATAAGTAAAATAGAGTTAATTTATGTCCATTTTTCTAACAACTGTCCTAAATGAACAAAATATGTATAAATATTTTTATATCTGTCCTCGTTTTGCTCTTTGTAGTGTGGATTTTGAAATACCTGTCATAGCCGAAACTTGTTTATATGAATTGGTCTCTAACAACTGTAAAGCTAATTTTATTTGACTGTTAGAAAATTTCTTAGGTCTGCCCTCACGATAGTCATCTCTGTGTCTGGCTATTTCTCTACCTGATTTGGTACGCTCAACTATCATATTGCGTTCAAATTCAGCAAAGGATAAAAGGATAGTAAATATCAACTTTCCTACAGGAGTATCATCAATAATACCCATATTTAATATATGAACATTAACTTTCCTTCTTATCAAATCTTCTATGATATTCAGTCCCTCTTTTGAATTTCTGCAAAATCTGTCCATCTTGCAGACAACAAGGGTATCTCCATCTTGTAACTTACTTATTATATTATTGAACACAACTCTGTTTTCAAAATTTTTTGCTGCAGTAAACACTTCTTCATGTATTTCTGCCGATGGATACTTTTCTAGTATTTGTTGTTCTTGTTCCTGCAAAGAATTGTTATCTGCCTGTGTTTTAGAGGATACGCGTATATACCCATAAACCATTTTTTCACCTCATTTCTGAATATATATTTTGAATACTTAGCAATCTTACTATACTGTATGGAGTTGTATTTATTCATAAATTAAAATATTTGACTATCACAAAATATATTTTAAAGTATAAATTTTACCTAAAGGTCAAATTACTCCATTATTGCAAGGATATTTTCGCTTTACAAATCTCAAAAGATAAAACCTTAATATTTCAACATTTATAAACAGTCAACAGAAAATATTTTAAGATTATTTCAATCTTAATTTGCACTGACCATATTTGTATGTCACTAAGCAATTTAGATACAAGTTTAACAAATATTTTTCTCTTTCAGAATGCGATAATAAGTGCTACGACTTATTTTACAAATATCCAAAATTTCATTTACAGGAAAATTTGCCGATTTCAACTTGCAAACCGTATCTTTAACCATCAAATTTGATTTTCTGCCCATTCTGCCCATTGCTCGAGCTTTATCAATTCCCAACTTTCTCTTTTTCTCAGCCAACTCACTAGGAAGAATAAGCATATCTGAAATAATGTTAAAATTTTCTTTATAAGAATAATAATCTTCTTTTATAGAAACAATCTCTACACCAATATCGCCAAATAATTTCAATATAGAAATTATTTCATCAGCAGTATCTGCTAAGTCAACAATGCTCCGAAGTATTACTGTATCTCCTGCGGCAACAGTATCACACAATTTAATTAAATCTTTTCTATCAAGCCCAATTTTATCTATGTAAATACTACCTTCAGACAAACTACAGTCTCTAATCAATTTAAATAATGGTTTATTGTCAATTTCATAAATTAAGCTCATGTTCTCCAAAATATATGCATATATCAAGCACCACACCTCCTCCTGGATTTATAAATACTGTTTATTCTTTTGTAAAATGTGGCCAATATTTTATAAAACATGTGTTTGGATTATACTGTCATAATCTTCGGAATAAATAGTATTCCAAAATCTCTACACCATATAAAACTATTAAGTGGCGAGTTTCTTATATAAGCTTTTATACTTTTACTTTCCGACCGCACAAATTTTATAAATAATCTTCAACATATACAAGGCGTCATGATTTTGGAGCCAAAATCATGACGCCTCAAACTAACACCAGCTAAAGTATCATATAGTTAATATTTTGAGGAAAAATCTTTTTCTATAATACTAACCATATCGCAGTATCCGCCTTGCATTATTTCGATATAATCACAAATAAAGTTCTCAATTAGTTTACTTGCAATATCTCCAATAGCCATATCATCATAGAACTCAATATAATTTCCTGACATACTGTAAATTACCTTATCATCGAGTACTAAGCAAAATCCATAATTCAAATCATTATTCATTTCATTGACAATATCAACTATTTCGTCAATAAATGCTTTAGAAGTATCAATAATTTCAGCCTCCAATATAACTTTTCTATTCATTACGTCTACAACTATATCAAATGCACAAGTTCCGAAGCTGCTATCAACTTTTATTAAATATTTATCCATATCACTTGTACTGTAAAAACCTTTTTTATCAAGTACCCTACGACAATATGCCAATAAAGTATCGCCTTGAAAACTAGAATCATTTACCACTAAATTTTTCTCTATAACACCATAAAATTTTTTAGTATGTACATCCATTATAATGACCTCCACTTTAATATAATTTCTTTGATTTTATTTTCATCCGCACCAATATCATCAAATAACTTTTCAACAAACTCCTGATGAACGTTTTTATCTACCCTTAAAGGAATATCTACTAACTGTCTATAATAAATCCCTTTATTTGTTAACTCACATCTTCCATTAACAGCACCATTTAACTCTTCAAGCAATTTAATAACTTTTTTGCTCCTATTACATTGATAGACCAGCTGCTCGTAGACCACACTACAATAATTAATCTCCCTATAGGCTGTGGTTGAGGTTATATCTTCTTCCATAGGTATGTACAAAATAAAATTATTATAAAAAATGCCACCATTAGCCTCTATAAAACCTTTGCTCCAAGCAAATTGTACTACATCATAATAAACGCGAATAAAACTTAAAATGTAGGTATACAATTCACACTCATAGCTAAATGCGTTTAGATAATTATTTTTTATTAATTTACCTAATCCAACACTACAATTTGGTTTTGCATATTCCTCTTGCAAAAATTCTTTCTTCATACTTATTCCTCCTAAAATTATTTTTAGGCATTAAAAAATGCCATTGCAAAGTGCAACGGCATACTTAGGTCATTATAACCACAATTTATACCCGAATTACACTGTGCTGATTAATACTCAATGCCCTTATGGGGCATTGATATTCGTGCTTATTCGTGTAAAATCGTGTTTTATAATCGTGATATTTTCGTGTATTTAAATCTTATATTTATATTATACCCTGCAGTAAATACTACAGTCAATAACCATGAACAAAGTTTTTTACGGCTAGTTACATCAAAATAGGGATTTATAGCGTAATGACACTATAAATCCCTAAAAAAATTATTTGAGTTATATCTGTGCTTGACGCAATCTATCATAAACCACATCAACAAGTAAATCCTTTACTGTATTTCCGAACTTTTCATCATCCAGCACCCTTTCGCAGAAACTTTGATTTTGAACCATTCTATCTATAACAATATTCATAAACGCATCATTAAATGGATATTTAAAATGCTCTGCTGAATTGTTGCAGGCTTGTGTTCTTAATTCCTCATTTTTATCCATATCAGAAATAAACTGCTCAACAATAAGCATATCCTCTTTAGTAAAGTCTGTACCAAATTTATCATTTAGTTTATCTACCAACTCCGATAATGGTGCTTTTTCTTCTTCCATCTTTGGTTTGCCTGCATGCATGGAATTATATAAGGCTTCACTTTCTTTTAATTCAATAGCACCCTCAAATATCTTTTGCACTCTATAATATTGCAAAGATACTTCTTCATCTAAGAATAGCTGAGATACTTCGCCTTTCTTAGGTAACTTTTTAAGTAAACACTTACCATAGGCAAAGAATTTATGCATATCCCTATCATCAAGACGAACAATACCACTGACAAAAGAGTAAGTACGCACAAATTTAGTCAATGTGCTTTTAAACTCTTCCTGCTCATTATCGGCTAAAGCCTTAAATCTATCTACTGCTGGGTCAAGGTAATTGTTTAACGCTCCGAAATCCAAATTACCTTGCTTTTTAGTTGGCTTGAAAAATACTTTTGAAAATGCATTAACTTCACTATCCCAATAAACCCTAAATTCATCTAACTTAGATTTAAGGTCATATACAATATTAGCATCAGTTACTTCCTCAATAGTAGTTTGCTCATAATATGGCTGAAATGCCTCTCTTATATCATCAACAGAATTAACAAAATCCAAAACGAAAGTGTCTTCTTTACCAAAACAAGTACGATTTAGCCTTGAAAGCGTCTGAACTGCTTTTACACCACTTAATTTCTTATCTACAAACATAGTGTGTAATAATGGTTCATCAAATCCAGTTTGATATTTTTCGGCAACTAATAACACTTGATATTCACCGCTAGAAAATCTTTCAGGTAATTCTGTTTCAGGAAATTCATTCATAGATACTTCTGTGTAATCTTCTCCACCATCATGGACTGTACCAGAAAATGCAATTAAGATGCCAAGTTCCTTTTCATACCCCATCTTCTTAATATACTTTTCAAACTCTTTGTAATATCTTACGGCATGTAGACGCGAACCGGTAACAACCATAGCCTTAGCCCTACCACCAATTTTGTCTTTAGTAACAGTACGAAAATGCTCAATCATTATTTGCGTTTTTTGGGCTAAATTGTGTGGGTGTAAACTTAAATACTTGCCCAATGCCTTATTAGCTTTGCTTTTTTCATACCTAGGGTCATCAGAAATCATTTTACCTATCTTAAAGTATGTTTCATAGGTCATATAATTTTTTAGCACATCATGAATAAAGCCTTCTTCAATAGCCTGTTTCATTGAATAAACATGAAACGACTGAGGAATACCGTTTGTATCAGTAGTGCCAAACATCTCTAGTGTTTTCGCTTTAGGTGTCGCAGTAAAAGCAAAAAATGATAAATTATCCAATTTGCCATGAGTAGACATTTCCTTTAAAATTTCATCCTCACTATCTGTAAGATAATTTTCCTCACGAGCTTCTTCTTCAGCAATCTTTTGATAATACTCTTCTTCAGACACTCCATCAGTATTACCCAAAATGGCTTTCATCTTTCTGCTTGCCTCGCCAGTTTGAGAAGAATGAGCCTCATCAACAATCACGGCAAATCGCTTACCCTCTAAACCATTCACCTTTTCTAATATAAAGGGGAATTTCTGCAAAGTAGTTATAATAATCTTTTTACCCGTATTAAGTGCATTTGCAAGCTGAGTAGAATTGTTATCAATTTTAATTACAACTCCGTCAACATGCTCAAACTGATAAATCGTATCTTGCAGCTGTTTATCAAGAACGAGTCTATCTGTAATAACTATAATACTATTAAAAATAACCTTATCATCGTTATCATGCAAGTTAGATAAATGATGCGCAAGCCACGCAATAGAATTGGATTTACCGCTGCCTGCACTATGCTGTATAAGATAGTTATTGCCTGTGCCATTGTCTTTTACATCAGCAATCAACTTTCTAACTACATCCAATTGGTGATAACGTGGGAAGATCAGGTTTTCTTTCTTGCCATTGGTTTGTAAATGGATAAACCTTTGAATAATATCTAATATACTATCTTTTTGCAATACCTCGTCCCACAGATAGGAAGTGCGATATGTACCATCTCCAATAGGGTTGCCTTTACCGCCGTTATTACCTTTATTAAATGGCAAGAAAAAAGTATCAATATTATTTAGCTTTGTTGTCATCCAAACTTCATCAGTATCTACGGCGAAATGTACCAAGCATCTCGCCTTGAATGACAATAGCAACTCTCTAGGGTCACGGTCTTTCATGTATTGCCTTTTAGCATTATCTACATTCTGACCTGTTATCTGATTCTTAAGTTCCACTGTTGCAAATGGCAAACCATTTACAAACAATACTACATCAATAGAATTTCCATTCTTTAAGCTATAATGCACCTGTCTTGTAATAGAGAGTATGTTTTTTTGATATAGTTCTATACTTGTTTGGTTCATAGAGCTGGCAGGAGGGAAGTAGCATAAGTCAAGCTTAGCCGGTGCATCTATAACCCCATGGCGAAGAATGTGGAGCATACCCTTACTATCTAACTCTTTATTAAGCCTTTTTAAGAAATTAGCCTCAGTATGCACACCATATTTTTGCTCAAGCTTTTTCCATTCCTTAGGCTGACTATCTTTTAAAAATCGAAAAAGTAGGGCAGTGTCTAAGGCATACTCACGATTATAATCCCTAGGATTACCTTTAATATAACCACCATGCTCAGTTAATGAATATTCAATTTCATTTTCAAATGTTATTTCTTTAGTTTGAATAGCCATTTTGCTTTACCTCCTTATCTTTTTAATTTAGACAAAGCATCTGCAATTTTTTTGACTTCGGCAGTTGTCTTATCTTGACTTTTTGAAATTGATTTTATTTCACTAATAATTTTATCTTGAGAGTCTTTTGGAATTTCTGGTAGTCCTTTTAATGACATCAAAATACTAATATCAATCGAAAATTTATTAGCTTCTTTATCTGTAATCAATTCTACTTGAATTGTATTATTATCACTTTTTTTCACAATATCAGATTGTAAAATTCTATATTCGCCAGCAATGATAAAGTAAGCTATTGGCATTGAGTATGTTTCGCTAGGCTTTAAAAAAGGAATTGTTCCTAGCGTTTTATCGCTTACATTAACTTTAATATCTTTTGCAATAGTATTTCCGAAATTGTACACTTCGAGATATAAGTTACTATTTCCTTTAGGTGTCATTACTTCGTTGCATTTGCAAAACAGTTGACTACTCTTTTTTGATTGGAATAAATATGTTTTAGCTGTCAACCACACAATTAAAAGTGTTAAAACAATAAATGCCACATAGTAAATAATTTCCCATTGGTCTTTATTCCACCATAGGATATAGTATGTTAATTGGTTTTCCATAGCTATACCATTACCTTTCCAGTAACCGCCTCACTTATAATAGCTTGACGATATTCTTTTAGTTTTACAATTTGTTCTGTTATGTCATTCACGAGATTGTCGATCTCGGCGGTTTTTTGGTCAAGATAGTTTGTAATCAAGAGTTGTTCATCTAAATTAGGGATAATTATACGGATATTTTTAACATATTCTTGATTAATTGCTGGCTGAGCACCACTTTTATTACTTTCCAAAAACATATCTTTTTTAATACGGTTACTCAATAAACAATAATTTATAAACTTACCATTTGTATTTGTTTCAGGCTTAATAATCATTACATTTGGATTTATTGTTACCCTATCTTCCTTTAATTTGTATAGAGCAGACTCACCAGTTCCAGCTCCTACTTTGGTTATAAGTATTTCTCCTCCTGTAAGCATTATTTCAGGTGATTCAAAGAATTTATATTCACTTAAATACGTTATTTTATCATAGCTTATAGTGCCATTTTTCATAATATTAGTTCCACCTAAAACTATTGCTCTCCCAGCTTCATCTTCTTCAACTAAATCTTGGGAGGTATATCCTTTAAACCCGATTCTTCCTTGTATATGTCCTAATTGTTTTAATTTTTTTACTTCCCAATCCTCAGGGATTTCGCCAATCCACTCAATACCACTATCTTTCATTTTGGCATTCTTATCTAAACCTTTTGTCACAGCTTCGCTGATGATAGCTTGTCTTTTCTCTTTTAACAACTCTATCAGCTTTTGCTTGTCCTCAATAAGGCTGTCAATAGCAGTAGTTTTACGGTCAAGAAAGTCTGCAATAGATTGTTGTGTTTGTATATTTGCAACAGGGAATGAAAAATTTTCAAAAGTTTCTTGATAAAGATGTTTTATAGTTGAACCAGTTTCGAGATATTCATAGTAACTCCAAAAAACTTTAGAATTTAAAACCCAATACATAAATTTTGTAATGTAAATTTTGTAGAGTGGTCGTGTAACAAACAAACCACTATTAAGTATTGCCTTATCAGGCTTGTTACTTACAATAGCTATTTTCCCTATAGTACCATCCTTTGTAATTAACAAATCACCATTTTCAAGTTGGATTTGAGGGGCTTCATTATATCGTTCTTCACTTATGTGGTAACAAGTATTCCAATCAATTTTACCATTGATTAAGTCAGTTCCTGTAACTAAATATGGCCCTTTATCTATAAATTCATCTGATTTTAAACCTTGCCAACCTATTCTGCCTTTTACATAAGTAGAGTATTTAATTTTGTTAAGTTTCCAATCCTTTGGTATTTCTCCAATCCAAGGTACTCCACTATCTTTATATTCTGTATATTGCTTCATTCGCCAAGCACCTCCGATAGTTTTTTTGAAATACGTTCTTCAAGTGCTTTAATTTCATCCATAATTTCAGAACTGCTTCTAAGTGGAGTAAATTTATAAAAATGTCTTGTAAAAGGTATTTCATAACCTATCTTAGTTTTGCTTTCGTCAATCCAAGCATCTGGAACATGAGGCAATACCTCATGCTTGAAATATTCAGTTATATCTTCTTTTAGTGGTACAGTTTCAGTATCACGCAAAGCTGTATCTGCTTTTTTAATACCCTTTTTATCTACAACAGCATTACCCTTATCATCATATAAAGGTCGCTCTACTGTTATTTTCTGATACCCAAAATCTGCATTATCAAAGTCTACATAGTCCTCATGTGGCTCATACATTGAGTACAGCTTAACAATAGCATTACGATTTTCTTCGCTGATTAAGTTTCGCTTGTTACCCAAAGATTTACGCATTTTCTCAAAGTAGGCTACACCATTCACAAGACGGATTTTGCCTTTTCTACGTTCTGTTTTACGGTTTGTAATTATCCAAATGTAAGTAGAAATGCCTGTATTATAGAATAGCTGGTCCGGAAGTGCAATAATAGCCTCAAGTAAATCATTTTCAATAATCCAACGTCGAATTTCACTTTCACCACTACCTGCATCCCCAGAAAACAATGGCGAGCCATTAAACACAATAGCTATTCTGCTACCACCTTTATCTACTGGATTCATTTTTGAAATCATATGCTGTAAGAAAAGAAGTGAACCATCTGAAATACGAGGAGTTCCCGCACCAAATCTGCCTGCGTAGCCTTGATTTTGTGCTTCATCTTTGATAAACTTTTCAACTTTCTTCCACTCTACCCCAAAAGGCGGATTGGACAGCATATAATCAAACTTTTGCTCCTTAAAACCATCTTCATTAAAGCTATTGCCAAGCACAATACGGCTATTATTATTACCCTTTAATATCATGTCAGCTTTACAGGTAGCATAGGTTTCAGGATTTAACTCTTGTCCAAATGGTATAACCTGAATTTTATCATTATTATCTCTTATCTTATTTTGAGCAACAGAAAGCATCCCACCCGTTCCGCAAGCTGGGTCCAAAATAGTAATAACTTTACCGTCAGTTTGCAAAATGTCACCATCAGGGTCAAGTAATACATCCGCCATTAGCTCAATTACTTCACGAGGGGTAAAGTGCTCACCAGCTGTTTCATTGGATTGTTCAGAGAATTTACGTATGAGTTCTTCAAACATATAACCCATTTCAAGATTATTGATAGCATCTGCACTCATATTAATCTCAGCAAATTTTTGTACCACAAGATACAACAGCCCTGCTTTGTTTAACTTTTCTATAACTGCAAATATATCAAAGTTATCCATTATTTCTCTCACATCTTCAGAGAACCCATTTATGTAATCACGCAAATTGGCTTCAATACCTGTACTATCATCAGTAAGCTTTTCAAAATCAAATTTACTAATATTATAATAGTCATTCCCTGTATGCCGTTTAAAGATTGGCTTTTTGTTTGATATGGTTAGTGTTTCATTAATTTCTAATATTTTTTCCTTTGATGGTGCTAAAACGCAATCAAATCTTCTTAAAACAGTGAATGGGAGAATAACCTTTCCGTATTCACTCTGTTTAAAATCTCCGCGCAATAAATCTGCAATACTCCAAATAAAACTTGCTTGTTCATAAACATTCATTATATATCCACCTCATCATTGTATTTTAATTGCTTATATTTTTCATATGAAATAATTACGGACTTTGGTTTCCCATGTCTAGTAACAAAAACAACTTTATCTTCATCAGCAACCTCATCAAAAATTTTTGATGCCTGCCCACGCAGAAACTCTGTTGATGTACGATATTCAGGTGCATTTTCTTTTCTTTTAGATTTTGCCACAAAACCACCTCTTTCAGCTAATTATACTTATTAAGTATATCATATAGTAATTACTTTTGTCAATTATTTATAATTATAAAATATATATAAAAGTAATTACTTTTATATGTTTTTTTGCAAAAAGAGAGGCCATCCTTTAAGTAGGATACCTCTCTTTTGATTATAACGAGTTCTTCCGAACCACTATTTCATTTCACATTTATGATGTCTTAATCTTGTCTTCCATTTGTATTTTCATATTTTCTTGTATTATTAACATTTTATCAACGATGTATATTATAATTAATACTATATATACCTCCCCCTAATATTAATAAAAAAACAGAAATAATTTATGTCCAATTTCAGAAAAAACATGTAAAAACTTAAAAAAATTCATCGAGAATATCTTCATTTCATTGTCGTTTCAATATAAATAATTTTTCAAAAACGTAAAGAAGCATAATCTCCAACAACGCAGGTACAGAAGAATTAGCTCATCTTGAAATGGTTGGTGCAATGGTACACCAGCTT
>CAYXPB010000107.1:0-4235 GCA_964466645.1 uncultured Acetivibrio sp.
CATCAGCTTCTTCCTTCGCCTTCTGCTCAATTTCTTTTATGAGCATTGCCATTTCATGTTTTACTTCGTCTTCTACATTTCTCAAGAGTACTACTTTTGCATCTTCAACCGACATACCAGATATTCTCTCTAGTTCTACAAGCTGTTGTTTCTGATGTTCAATAGTCTTGTCGTGCAAATCTTGAATCTCTTTGGTTTTTTTGTTTAGCACTTCATCTTTTTGCTCGAGCGCTTCAACCTTCTTGTCCAAAGTTTCTTCCTTTTGTACCAATCTTCTTTCCTGTCTCTGAATTTCGTTTCTTCTGTCTTTGATCTCCCTATCTAGCTCAACCCTGCTCTTGTGAATCTCTTCTTTAGCCTCAAGTAGCACTTCTCTCTTTTTGCCTTCAGCGTTTTTTTGTGCCTCACTTAAAATTCTTTTCGCTTCTTGCTCTGCGCTACCAATCTCGGCTTCAGCTTTTTTCTTTCTTTCTTCGAATCCTTTTTGGAATCCTTTTCGGGAACTTATTCCTGAAGCAACAATTATTCCAACTGCTGCGATTAGTAATCCAATTCCTAAACCAATTAATAATCCTGGAATGGCACACACCTCCTAGTATTCAGTTTTCAATGGTCAAATTACATTAATTCATAAATTGTAGGCACTTTTAGTACTTTTTTTATTTTAAACTTTTTTAAATTTTATGTCAAGATTGAATCTTAACAGCTTACTACATTATTCTTTAAAAATCAGACCTAATCATTGTCCCTAATCAGTTTATACCCTCTTTTGTAACCACACTAACACCATCATTCATTTCTATCCTGTACCACTTGTCAGCCATTTCGCTCAAATGTCTGTTATGGGTTACCATTATTACCTGTCTATTAAACATTTGTGTAACCTGTTTCAAAAATTCGGCAACCTGATTTATATAGTCGTCGCTTACATGTTTTGCAGGTTCGTCTAGAATAATGGGGCCTTTATTGTCAAGATTACTGCATTCTAACATAGCAATCCTTATTGCAAGAGATATAATGTCTATTACACCTCCACCTCTTGCATCTTGGGGCTTTGTTTTTATTTCGGTACCACCGTATTTGCTTATCACATAAAACTCAGCTTCAGGTCTTCCCCTAACCTCATTGATCTCAATCTTAAACTCAAGACTTGCATCAAATATGTACTGAAGGCAATTAGTAACTAAAGCCTCAATCTGAATTCTAGATTGCTCTCTCGCAAATTCCGAAACCTTTTGAAGCAGCACCTTAACTTTTTCGAGTATGTCAATGTTGTCCAACGCTTTTTGCAAAGATTTTTCCAATCCGGATTTTTGTTCTAAAAGCTGTTCTCTTTTACCCTTTTGATTGTAAAAATGTATCTTTGCCTCTTCATGTCTGCCTTTTATTTTATGCAATTGTTCATGATACTCCCGAATAATGCTTTCTTCCAATTTTTATCCCTTTCTTTCAGCCGCAGCAATAGCTGCCCTTACGGTGTTTTTCATTAGCATTGCTATTGTCATAGGTCCAACCCCTCCAGGTACGGGAGTAATTGCAGAAGCAACACTACTGCATGATTCATACTCAACATCCCCGACAAGCTTTTTGTTCTCAAGGCGGTTTATTCCCACATCAATAACAACAGCCCCCGGCTTAATACTGCTTCCCTTTATCATTTCAGGCCTTCCAACAGCTGCAACTAATATATCGGCTCTTTTTATTACTTCCTCAAGGTTTTTTGTTCTCGAGTGACAAATAGTTACAGTACCATGTTCTGCTAAAAGCAGCATTGACTGAGGTTTACCTACGATATTACTTCTTCCTACAATTACACATTCCTTTCCGGCAATTTCAATCCCCGATTCTTTAATCAGTTCCATTACCCCTGCCGGAGTACAAGGAAGAAACTTAGGGTTGCCGGTCATTAGCCTACCTACGTTTTCAGGATGAAACGCATCTACATCCTTAGAACTGTCAATAGTAAGAATTATCTTTTCTTCATCAATATGCTTTGGAAGCGGTAACTGTACAAGTATTCCATTTACCTTATCGTCCTTATTCAATTTAAGGATAAGCTCAATAAGCTCCTCTTCCTTAACACTCTCCTCTAAAGCATACTCAAAGGATTCAACTCCTGTCTCTTTACAGGCCTTTTTCTTTGAATTCACATACACCCTTGAAGCAGGATCGTTTCCAACTATTACTACAGCCAATCCGGGATGAATATTTTTCTTTTTGATTTCATCAACCGTCTGCTTTAATTCCCCTTTTATTTTTGTTGCCAATTCTTTACCGTTTAATACCCTTGCACTCATTTTTTATCTACCTTTCTTTATTGTTTATTCAACGATTAACATTTTATTTTATTATACTTTTCTTGTCAATTTTTTTAGTTTCGTAATTCAAGGTACTTTGATTTCTACCGCCCTTTTTTGCTGACCTTTTTCCTGTTTGCATTTTTCAAATTATCAGTGCTTTTCTTTACAGGTTTATTGCTTTTGATTTTCTTATTATCAATTTTTTTCTTATCGGTTAAATTGTTTTTCATATTGTCAGGCTTTTGCTTTCTATTTGGTTTGTTTTCGGTTTTATTCTTTGTGCTTTTGTAATCAATTTGTTTATCTTGTCTGTTCTTTTTTATTTCCTTAATATTATCCATTTGATCTATTCTTTTATAAGGGTTTTTATTTGCAGCTTTCTTATCACCTTTATCAACATTGGCTCCTCTTGCTCTATCAGTTTTATTGCTTTTTAATATACTTTTAGCCATTTTGTCATTTTTGCCTTTTCCTCTGCTGTTATCGACCTTATCTCTATCATATTTGTCTTTTTTACTATCTTTTTTATTATTGGCATTATTTCTATTATCGCCCAACCTATTTTTTTCTGTGCTTTTCTTTTTATTTCCTTTAGTTCCTCTGTCATTTTCCTTTTTGCGTTTTTTCTCACTTTCTTGTGAAAAAGCATACCCCTCGTTTCTCAAAGGCCTAATAAGACACTTTTCGCTAAAGCCTATCAAATCTTCTCTGTTTGCTGTCTTAAGAGCTTCAAGCACAAGCTTATAGTTTTCTTTCTTTCTGTATTGAAGCAGCGCCCTCTGCATTGCCTTTTCCTTTGGCGTTTTCGGTACATAAACCTTTTTCATTGTCCTAGGGTCAATCTCTGTATAAAACATACAAGTCGACAAAGTTCCCGGCGTTGGATAAAAGTCCTGAACCTGCTGTGGTGTATAATTCATTTCCTTCAAGTAAAGTGCAAGCTCAATTGCAGCATTAATATCACTTCCGGGATGACTTGATATTAAGTACGGAACTAAATACTGCTCCTTATTTATCTTCTTGTTTATTTCATAAAACTTCTTTACAAACCTGTCATATACTATTCTTTGAGGCTTACCCATCTTTTCTAAAACCCTGTCAACTACATGTTCCGGCGCGACCTTTAGTTGACCGCTTACATGATGCTCACAAAGCTCATAGAAAAAGTCATCATTTTTATCAAGCATAAGATAATCATACCTTATACCAGAACGTATAAATACTTTTTTAACTTCCGGCATCTCCCGCAATTTTCTTAAAAGAGATAAATACTCACTGTGATCTACTATCAGATTTTTACAAGGTTCGGGATAAAGACACTGTCTATCTTTACATACACCTTTTGTATTCTGTTTTTTACATGCTTTATTCCTAAAATTCGCAGTAGGGCCCCCAACGTCATGTATATACCCTTTAAACCCGGGATGCCATATTATTTTTTTTGCCTCGTTTATAATTGAATTGTGGCTACGCTTTTGTATAATCCTTCCCTGATGGAAATTCAAGGCGCAGAAAGAACAACCCCCATAGCAGCCTCTATGACTGGTTATACTAAACTCCACTTCATTTATTGCCGGAATTCCACCGTCACTTTGGTACATGGGATGATAAGTTCTCTCATAGGGAAGTGAATAAACCCTATCCATTTCCTTTTCACTCATAGGCATAACCGGTGGATTTTGTACAAGGTACCGGTCCGCATGTTTTTGAATTAAAGTATGACCCGTAAATGGATCCTGTTCGTTGTACTGTATTATAAATGCCTCTGCATATTTCTTCTTATTTTCCACCACTTCTTCAAATGCTGGTAGTATAGAAAAACTGCTATTTGATTTTCCTCCTATAGATATTTTTATATCCTCCGGAAGATTTTCAAGTCTATTGAGATATGCGGTTCCTCTTACATCCTGAATCTGACTTACAGCTTCACCCTCT
>CAYXPB010000107.1:4245-15719 GCA_964466645.1 uncultured Acetivibrio sp.
TGGCAATTTCCAAAATAGGCTTTTCTCCCATACCATAGATTAATAGATCTGCTTTTGAATCCATCAATATAGATCTTCTGACTTTGTTGTCCCAATAATCATAGTGGGCAAATCGCCTTAAACTAGCTTCTAATCCTCCAACTATAATTGGAGTATCTTTAAAGAGCTCTCTTACTTTATTTGTATAAACAATCACAGCTCTGTCAGGTCTTTTATGACCTTTCCCTCCAGGTGAATACAAATCATCACTTCTGGTTTTTTTACTGGTAGTATAGTGATTAACCATTGAATCTATAACTCCCGACGATATTAACACGCCAAGTTTAGGACGTCCTAACATCATAAAGTCATCATTGCTTTTCCAATCGGGCTGTGCAATAATTCCAACTTTATATCCATCACTTTCCAATAATCTTGTAATAATAGCATGTCCAAAACTTGGATGATCAACATATGCATCCCCGCTTATATATAAAAAATCCAGTTCGTCCCATCCTCTATCCTTCATATCCTGTCTCGTTACTGGTAAAAAGCCCATTAATTCACACCTAATTTCTCAAATTTTACTTAGTATTATTTATCTATAGAAACTATCAGTTACTCAGAACCAACTTCACTTCTCATATTCATTTCATACCACTGCTGTTTAGATATCAAAACCTGCCTTGGCTTACTACCTTCAAATCCGCCAACAATACCCCTAGCTTCCATCTGGTCTACAATCCTAGCAGCCCTTGCATACCCAACCTTAAACTTTCTTTGTATTAGCGAAACCGATGCCTGCCCAGCCTCCACAACCAATTCTATAGCTTTAGGAAGAAGCTCGTCATTGTCGCTAGAATCAACTTCCTGTGTTTCCTTTTCACTGTTTATTTCTTCAATGATGTTTTCATTATACTCAGCGGCACCTTGCGCCTTGATATATTCCACAACACTTTCAACTTCCTTATCCGATACAAAAGTCCCCTTTACCCTGATAGGTTTTGGCTCTCCAACCGGATAGAACAGCATATCTCCTTTACCAAGTAGCTTTTCAGCTCCCGCCATGTCTAAGATAGTTCTAGAATCCACCTGTGACGAAACTGCAAAAGCAATTCTTGATGGTATATTCGCTTTAATAACTCCAGTGATTACATCTACCGATGGCCTTTGTGTAGCTATTACAAGGTGCATACCTGCGGCCCTAGCCATCTGTGCAAGTCTACAAATAGCATCTTCCACATCATTTGGTGCAACCATCATAAGGTCTGCAAGCTCATCAATTATTATTACAATTTGAGGCAAAGGCTCTTCGCCCTCATCAGGTTTTGCTATTGCATTATAACCTTTGATATCACGAACCCCTTTATCTGCAAAAAGCTTATACCTGTTCACCATCTCCTGTACAGCCCAATTCAATGCGCCTGCCGCTTTCTTTGCATCAGTCACAACCGGTATTAATAGATGGGGTATCCCATTATATATTCCCAACTCAACCACCTTAGGGTCGACCATAAGAAGTTTCACTTCATTCGGATTCGCCTTATATAAAAGACTTACAATTATACTATTTATGCACACACTTTTCCCTGAGCCTGTAGCTCCGGCAACGAGCAAATGAGGCATCTTACCGATATCGGCCACCATATTCTGACCCGAAATATCCTTACCCAGTGAAAATGCAAGCTTCGATGTATTATCCTTAAACTCTTTCGACTCAACAACCTCTTTTAAAAAAACAGCCTCAACTTCTTTATTCGGCACTTCGATACCAATTGCTGCCTTACCGGGAATAGGTGCTTCAATTCTAACACCCGACGCTGCAAGATTCAATGATATATCATCCGAAAGATTTACAATCTTGCTCACCTTAACACCAGGGCTAGGTTGTAGCTCATAACGTGTTACGGCAGGTCCTCTGCTAACATTTATAACCTTTGCCTCAACTCCAAAACTATTTAAGGTCTCTTCAAGTTTTTTTGCTCCCTTTAGCGCAGCATTTCTAAAACTTGCAGAATTGCCCGAGTCCACCTTATTATCTTCTAAAAGGGCAGTATCAGGATATTTATAATCGACATTAGCTTTTGGTTTGTCGCTAATTTCCCTATCTACTGAGTCCTTAATCTTTTCCATCTCAGCGGCATGACTTTCTTTTTTCTTAACTTCTTTAGTAATGTGTTCAGTATTTCCACTTTCTTGCTTAAAATCATTAAACTCAATCTTTACTATCTCACCTTTTTGGTCATTTGATTTATTCTTATCTTCTTTTATATCATTTGAGCCTTTTTTAGTATTAAAATCAAGCACTTTGCTTTTTTCAAGTCTTTTGCCATTCATCACAATATCCGGCTCAAATTCAGACTCATTTTCCTTAGCTTCTGGAAGCCTTATGCTTTCCTTTACCTTTCCAAATGTGCCAAACAAGACATTTTTCATACTAATAAATATACCCGCAACAGAAATATTGGTCAAGATAATTATATCAATAATAGCTATAGTAGTAAGAATTATAATAGTACCTAGATTTTGAAACATCAACAAAAACGGAATACTAACTATTCCGCCAAATATCCCCCCGCCTTTTAAATTCACACCATCAGTATAGAATTTTTGAAGGTAATTCATAATGCTCATATTTATATATTCTTCTTCTCTATAAAAACCAGTCTGTATCAATGCTGCTATTAATAGTATAAGCACCGAAATATACATTAACTTTGTGTTTACCCCAACAGTATTTTTCTTAAAAATCACCAGCACCCCATACACAATTAAAATAGGTGGTATAATAAATCCAACAGGCCCTGTAAATCCTAAAACAAAACTTTTCACCGATTCACCAAAGATACCTATTGAACCTTTTAAATAAATACCTAATAAAATTAGAATACCAAAAGCAAGCATTAAAATGCCAATAATTTCATGATTATATTTAAAAATGCCACTTTGCTTTTTCTTATACTTTTTCTTTTGTATTTTCTTGGTTCTCAACTTGACACCCCCACATAAATCTGAAAAAATATTACCCAATTAATATAACACACTTTCGATTTTTTTTCTATAAACCTATTTCTATAATACTACCAGGCATTAACTTTGGATTTAAATACGTTTTTGGCGATGTACTTATTAACCTATTTACCCTATAAGTACTACCTTGTAATGGTGTTACTTCTAATTTTTCACCCTCGTATTCAACTTCAATAAAATTGTATTCTTCCTGAAAATTGTCACTTCCAAAAACCACGTCTACAGGAATTATTGAATATAGAATCACTTTTATTCCTCCCATTTTTCTTCTAATTGCTTCAATCATTAACGTTACTTTTTGTTTATTATGGTAATTTTTAGAATTCAAATTTAATTATTTCCTATATTTATGTATGAATTAGTATCGTCTTTATTTTTTAGTTCTATCAATTCATACAGTTTTTTTAGAGCCTCATGAAGGCCGCCAGCACCATCAATAAGTCCTTGCTTTACTGCGTCTTCGCCAAATAGTATTGTCCCAACATCATTTGCTAATTCACCTGTTTTAAGCATAAGACTTCTAAAAGTTTCACTTGATATTTTGCTATTTTTTGAAACAAATTGAACAACTCTTTCCTGCATCTTATCAAAATACTCATAAGTCTGAGGAACACCTATTACCATACCGTTTAATCTGATAGGGTGTATTGTCATTGTCGCAGAGGGTGCAATAAAGGAAAATTTCGTTGATACCGCCATAGGCACACCAATACTATGACCTCCTCCAAGCACAAGTGATACTGAAGGTTTTGACATACTTGCAATCATTTCTGCTATGGCAAGTCCCGCCTCAACATCACCTCCCACAGTATTCAAAATAAGTAATAATCCATCTATATCAGCACTTTCTTCAATTGCCACCAATTGGGGTATTACATGCTCATACTTTGTCGTTTTATTTTGAGGTGGAAGCACAATGTGTCCTTCTATCTGACCTATAACCGTCAAGCAATGGATATTTCCCTTTTCGTTTGAAACAGTTGTCTTTCCTAATTCCTTTATTTCCTGTATCTCTTCCTTTGTTTCTTTTTGCATATTTTCCTCGATAATTGAAGCTTTATTAAATGTAACTTTATTTTCAGTATTCAAATCATCACATCCTTATAGTATATATAAGATTAGTATTGATACTAATAAATAAAATTATTACAATGATTGAAAAAGAGTTTTAGACAAACCTGAAATATATGAATTGTTTTAATTTTTGAGGTCATTTATAAAACTAGCAATTCAATATTTGAATTGTAATAGTAATCAATTGGATATTTTTAGGGAACCATCCAAATAATCGATATACAAAAAAACCTCTACAATGAGAGGTTTTATATTTACAATATCATTAACTACTTTTTATCACTTGCTTTAGTATCTTTCGTACTAGTTTTCGTCCCAGCACCTTTATAATACTCATTAAGCTTTATGCTTTCTACATACAAAGTATCATTAGTATATATCAAAGTTACAAAATAATCATAATAATATGTCTGTTCCTCACCAACCATACCATTTGCTTGTAATAATGAAGAGTCAAATGACACCATATACCATTTCTTCTTGGAAGAATAACCAGGATGTTCAATTATTTTCATATTCTTCAAACTATTTATTTTTTCCATATTTATTTGCAAAGGTAAAGCATCATAACTAAAATTCTTTTTATAATTCTGATCTATAAACATAGAATCTTTATCATTAACTTTGAAAACTCCAGTCAGATTTAGAAAATCAATAAACTCTACTGGCCCTGTTTCCCATTTAGATTTTAGTAATATCATTCTCTCTTTGTCGAGCTTAGTTAAATTATTAAAAAACCCTTCAATTAAAGCAGTCTCAGTCTCTAAAACCTTCTTTTCTGCATCATTATTCTCATCTAAAAATGGTATCCTTGCCAAAAATTCATTGTTTAGTTTAAACACCCTATTTTTAAGTTCAGGTTTGTAATTAGCTTCTTTAACTGTAACAATCTTGTACTGTCCATCTTGTTGAGTCACTTCTACATCAAATTTTACCTGTGTTTTAATGTATTCATAAAGATCATCAGTTGGAGCAGTACCTGCTATTTTATCATACATTTTATTTTCAGGATTTCTCACATAAAATTGATCAAATAAAACGTTTTCCAAAGCCTTAGCTTTTAAATTTAACTTAACAAAATATAAGAAATTCTCACCAGTCTTGCCAATGAATCCCGAATCAATTACTGCCTTATTAGTACTATCTTTAATAATCTCATAGCCAACTATGGATAATCCATTAATCTCAACCACTCTAGGTAAATGAATTCCAATTTCAGGATTTCCTGTACCCTCTTCAAGAGTTCTTTTTGCAACAAAAGTTTTTAACTTGTCCGGTATATTACCCGTAATTACATTCTGGTAATAATTATCGAACGACTCATTGTAAACTTCTTCAAAATACTTACCAAGCATTTCAAGAACTTTGTTGTCTTCTTCTACACTAGTATCAGGTGTATCAATTTTCTTAGGAGGCTCTTCAATAGGTTCATCCTTCTTGAATAAGACTGAACATCCTGTACTTGTAATCATTACTGTCACAAATGTCATAATTGCAAAAAGCTTTAATTTTTTTTTCATTTAATCCACCCCATATTTAGAATATGTCATATAAATTAATCTTCCATTTCAAAAACTTTTCCAACAGGTTAACTCTTGCTGCTCTGTTTAAATAAACTAATTCATCACCTTCAGTATTGTCAGGCATGAAATAACCGTTATCTCTTTCTGCTACATCTACAACATTTTGTAAACCAGCTTCTGTATATTCTGAACTTTCATCTCCAGCCAATCCTAAATAAAAATCAACATATGGAGGCTTAGCAGCAGCATCATTAACTGAAATTGTAACAGCAGCATAATCTCCATTATTCAGATTATTAACTTCTCCATGAGATACAGCCTTAGCACGAGGGAAAAATGTCGGATCACCATTAGCATCTAATATTACATTACCACTATAATCCTTATATTCTCCATCTCCTGCTGCAATTATTGATCCATATACACTTGCATTATCCTTTAAATGTATTTTCCCAGCAGTTACTATTATACCGTTAAATGCTCCACTAATCTCTAAATCTAAATTCGGATTAGCATTTGCAACTAAATAATACTCATCTTCTCTATTACTTGCACAAATACTATAAATATCACTAGTAAACAAATCCTTTATATCTTTAGTTCCAACTACTCCATCAAGATACATAATATGTTTCTTTTCTTCGACTGATGCTTGATCCTCTTTAGTCTTTAAAGCTACAAGTATTTTATGAAATTTATCAGTTGGCTTTACGTCCCAGACGTTACCAGTAGGAGCCATACTAAAATTTCTTGATACAAATTTATTTACCTTTGCTTCTAATTCTCTTTTGATTTCTTCACATATGCCTGGTATAGATACAGGACCCACTTCCCCAAACAGAAAAGTTTTTAAATCTATATCAGTACCGCCATTCTTTATCATATCTTTACTACTAGCATGTAGCTGAAAGTCCCACTGTTTTTTACCATATTTAATTGTTCCATCCTGTTCAAAAATATTATCTAGTCTATATGTACCAATATTTGATGTATCCATTCCGTCCCTAACAAAGAATTCTCTAGAAAACAACTTATTGTCAGGATCATTTTTATCATTTGAATAAATTTTCCCATTACCAATTAATTCATATGACCACCATCCTGCTATTTCACCTTTAATTGTTTTATAGGCAGTGCCTGAGCCATTACGATCTTCGTCAATTCTATCAAGCCATCCTTCAACTTCAGCTGAAATATACGGATTAACAATACCCCATACTTGAAATAGATTTAGATCAGCATAAATACTCCCACCAACAAAAGCTTCTCTAAGAAAGTCATGATATCCTTCTGACCCAGTTGCGGTATCCCAATCATCATGTAATTTATAATGGGGAACACCGACAGTCTTATTATAGGCTAATGAAGCATTTTCGATGGGGCCCTGAACAGCATTTGTATCTGTATTGATTTTCATAGTAGAACCACCTAGAATGACGTCCCCATTGATAACAACTCTAGATCTATAAGAAGGGTCAATTCCAACACTTCCCCACCTTTTTATACTATGAACAACTGTACTATTAACTATAGCACTCGATTCATCATGGTTACTGTTATCCCCTCCTTTTGTTAATCCAAAAAGACTTCCATTTATCGCTATAACTGAATTTTCTCCATTAATCTCTATATCGTCAAAAGTATATGCATTTCTTAAGCCAATAATTCTATCTCCATCTCCAAATGCTTGGATACACTGTGCTATTGCATCTTTATAAATCATTATGTCGCTGTTATCATCGACAGTAGCATATGGACCAGTCCTAATAAAACTCCTACTATAAGCATTTCCATATACATTTAGCCTTCCACCATTCAAAGCATAAATACCTCCAAATAGCTCTTGTTTCATATCATTTGTATTCATACCATAAGAACCAAAAGTAAATACGTCACCTTTTACAGTCGCAGTCTTTCCTTTTTTATTTCCATTTATATAAAAATCTCCTACCGACCATATAGCAGACTCAAGGTAATCCCTTGAAGGACACTGAACTCTAAATGATTCTATAGCATAAACTTCTTTATTTCCAGTTTTATATGGGGTGCCAGGAAGTGAAAAAGAAGATTTCGCCTTTATACCAATGTATATATCAATAAAATCACCCATTGAACTGTCCCATTTCGTATCTTCTAACACTATATCTACAAATTCAACGTGTGCTGAAGTATCTGAAGCAGCAGTAGCAACCAATTTATCACTTTCATTTGAAACATCTATCCACAAATCTTCTAAAACATCAGCATCCTTTATTTTTTGGACTATATGTTCACCATAAAGCTTTCTAGAAATATCATTTGAAAGCATTATATCACCCGCATAACTAGATGTTACAGACCCACCATTTATTTGAGAATCAATTACTGAAATCCAATTCTCAATAGATGATTCACCAGCATAGTAGGCAAAATCTATATTCATATGACGTTTTGTTAAAACGAGATTATTCAAAACTATATCCATCAAAATAGAACTTAGAAGAACTAATACAGTAACAACTATTACAACTGTTACTAAAGTAGCTCCTTTTTTACTTTTTAATATCTTATTCAACCTTATCCCCCCCTTAATATGTAGATAAAGAATAAGCTTTAGTATATTCATATTATCAAACTATATTGCCACCAACATTTACAGACATTTTTAGTTTGTTAACAACTTTTCCGCTTTCCTTTTCAATAATTGTAACTAAAATATTATATACACCCTCATAATTTGCATCATAATATTTCGCAGGATCATAAGCAATTTTATAAACATATTTCTCATTAATGCCAGATCCATCTATTTTTAATTCCGGAGTCGTATAAGTACTTCCATTATCATGAGCATGCTTAATAATTGTTCTAAAACCATCACTAGTCGTATCATCTCCATCGACATCAATAGGGTCTGAACTGTCTGGGCCGAATAATTGATCATTTGTTTTAAGACCATCAGAAACTAATTGCATAATGGTTCTTGTAACAGCATTAATCTCTGTCTGTTTATCTACCTTTTTTGCATATATTTGTGCATTCATAAACATCATCATGATAGGTACAGACAGAAGCCCTAATATAGCAAGGGCAATCAAAACTTCAAGAAATGACATTCCCTTTTTGTTTTTAAGTAGCCTTTTCATAACAATCACCCTAATAATCACTTTATATTATGTAAACTTTTTCAGATTCACTGTTTCTCAAAATTAAATTACCATTTCTATCTGTAATTCTAATACGCTTAACTTTATCAACTAAATTAACATCTACTCTTTTAGCGGAATTATTAATAATTTGAATATCTGCCCCAAGATTTCCATTCTCTTTTATCTCTGTTGGAAAATCAGCTCCTACATACATACTGATAATGTCATGCTCTGTTTTTCCATTGATATTGTAACCTTTACCTACACCGCCTGCTACGGAAACATAATAATCGTCATCACTAAAAGTAATCTTAACTGAAGCTCTATCCTTCTGCCTAAAATTAATAGCATAATCGTTTCCTACACCTTTTATTTCAAAATTCTGTCCCGCAATAAGGAAACTACCTAACCTAATATCAATATCTCTTCTTTTATAATTTTGGGCAAACCTATCTAATACTGTACCACTGCTTCCCGGATCTAAACTAACCGAGCCACTTGAAGAACCAGTCTCATCGTTCGACGGAACAAATATCATTCCATTACCATCTTCAAATCTATTAAATCTCTTTCTGCTATACTCATAAATCTTATCAATGCTACCTAAATCAAGAGCATACATATTAATTGTCATTTCTAAATCGTAAATAGGCTCCGTTGTCATCGGTTGTGTTACATTATTTTGATTTTTTTCATTTTGGGGTTTTAAGCTAAAATTTGATACCTTTAGCTTTCTTGACCCACCCTCAACATAATTTATAAAACTTAACGTTTGGCTATAAGTCATACTTGTAGTCAAATCAATTGCAAACTGATAATATGCTGTCTTAGTACTATCAGCTGTTAATTCGCTTGGCTTTCCAATCTTAACCTTTTTAAAAGCGCTTTCAAACAATTTTGCAAGCTTATCAACATATTCGATATTGTCAGTTACATTTGCCGCACTCATTAAATACTCTTCAAGTCTGTCATTCTGTGTGTTTTTCATTTCAAGGTTTCTTTTCAAAATCTCAATATTTTTAAGGTCATCTTCCAATGCCTTTTTTTTCTTCTCAGCAACTTCTATCTTAGATTGAACATCCTCAACATTATCCATTGCATCAATTAACACAAAATTATAATAAATTCCTCCATACAGCGCAAGAAACAATAAAATCAGAATTAGTAAATCTCTTGTCTTCTTAGCCATGTCTATTTACCTTCCTTTCCGCCAACAACTAGTTTCAAGGTAAATTTATTAGTCTCATCAACAGAAATATCACTTGCTATATTAACAGAATCTAACCTATCAATTTTTGTCACTAATTCAGCTATAGCCAAAATATCTTCAGTAAAACCAGTGAGTGTTACTTGATTATTTTTATAATCAATTCTATTAAGACTAGTACCTTTAGGCACTGAACTATTTACTACAATCAAAATTTCATTAATTGGATAAATATTCTTATCAACAGTCTCCATAACATCACTCTTTGAATCTATAATACCTTTAACTGCCGAAGTATCTGCCCTAACCTTTTTAACCTCATCAAACTTAGGATCCTCAATAGCCTTTTCAACTGCACTAAGATTAGCTTCCAACGTTTTTATATAAACCGTAGGAGCCACTAGGGTTGCCCCAATAAATAAAGCCAACATTATCAAAACCGTTATTACTTTTAGCGAAATACCCGAACTTGGTTTGCTCGGCGCATAAGACGTTGTAGACTTAATATCTTCCGGTAATAAGTTTATATCTTTCATGTTAATCCCCCTCAGAATATTTTCCAAATAGTTTATATCTAACAGAAAACTCTGTAATTATATTCTCATTAACATTTCTTCCTTTATATTTTGTTTTATTCAACCGCTCAGGTTTAATAGTAAGTATCAATTTTTTTGGTTCACCACTACTAAAATCAACTTCAAATTTACTTTGAGTCAAATCTAATCTGTCTATTATTCCTATATATTCAATAGGAGCAGTAATTGTATATATACCTGTGACTTCGTCACAAGAATTATCTGTAGATTTAACATTTTTAAGACCTAAACCAACAACGGTGTCAATATCGTCATCATCTGCATCATGAAACGTTCCAAACTTCCAAACTCTCAAAGACTTATCTGGAAACTCAAATATAACTTCCCCAATTCTTGCACTTGCATCTAAAACATAGGTAACCTTTTTTGCGGCTTCAACATCCTGCCTTATATATCTTGTTACCTCCATGACTGAATACTGCTGGTCAACATATTTTGTTGTTGTAGCATAATCCTCTATACCAAAAACAAATATAGTAAAGATTAACGGAGATATTAACCCTATAAGTGCCATTGCAATTAATAATTCAGTTAAGGACAATCCTTTTTTGTTTTTTAATATCATAGTCAATCACCTAAACTTTCTCTGGCCGGCTTTTGACCGGCCAGATTAAAAGTGTTTTTATTTATGGTCTATCTGGGTGGAATAGTAATTTTTGCAGTATCGGTTTCGACTGGAACTACTGTAGCATTCATTCTCTCTGGGAATACCACAATTTCATATCCTTGATGTCCTGTCCACTGCACTTTAAAGTCACTTGAAGATGGCGTTGCACCATTTTTAGGATTCAAAAACGGTTCATAAACCTCATCATCAATTTTTTGATAGCACTGAAGAGCTATACAAACCTTATCCCAACCGTCACCAGTCACAATTGGATCACCAGAAGTTGGATCATCTTTATTTGCATTATTATCAATGGTGCTTGGATATATC
>CAYXPB010000108.1:0-15703 GCA_964466645.1 uncultured Acetivibrio sp.
ATGCTTCTCTCACGGGAAACGGAAATGAAGTAATAGGTGAACCAACCGAAAGTGCATTGGTAAGGTATGCCTATGATTCAGGAAAAAACAAAACAGACCTTGTTAAATTGCTACCCCGTGTTACTGAAGCACCATTTGATTCCGTTCGTAAGATGATGTCCACTGTACACAAAGAATCAAACGGAAAGTTCCTTCAATATACGAAAGGTGCACCCGATGAACTATTAAAAGTTTGTACACATATACTTACAAAAGATGGTGAAGTTCCATTAACCGATGCTCATCGCTCGGCAATAATGGCTGAAAACAAAAAAATGGCAAATAAGGCTCTTCGTGTTTTGGCTTCGGCACTAAAGCACACAGATTCAATTCCTGAGAACATCTCTCCGGAAAGCCTTGAGCGCAACTTAACTTTTATAGGCCTCACTGGAATGATTGACCCTGTGCGTCCGGAAGTAAAAGCAGCTATTGAAAAATGTCGCCATGCCGGCATTCGTCCTATAATGATTACAGGAGACCATAAAGATACTGCTGTTGCTATTGCTAAGGAATTGGGTATTATATCCAACGAAGACCAAGCTATTACAGGTGCCGAACTATCCAGTATACCTGATCATGAATTTGAAAAGAAAATCAGTAACTTCTCGGTATATGCCCGTGTACAGCCTGAACATAAGGTTAGAATTGTGACTTTTTGGAAAAAGCAAGGTAAGATTACTGCAATGACCGGCGACGGAGTAAATGATGCACCTGCTCTTAAGTCCGCAGATATAGGGATAGGTATGGGTATTACAGGTACTGATGTTACAAAAAACGTATCGGATATGGTATTGGCCGATGACAACTTTGCCTCTATTGTTTATGCAGTAGAAGAAGGCCGAAGGATATACGACAATATCAGAAAAGCTATTCAATTCCTGTTGTCATCAAACTTAAGTGAAGTTGTAGCACTCTTTATAGCAACGATAATGAACTTTCAGCTTTTCTCACCAATACATGTTTTATGGATTAACCTCATTACCGATACATTCCCTGCCATAGCATTAGGAATGGAAGAAGCCGAAGATGACATTATGACGAGGCCTCCTCGCAGCACAAAAGAAGGAATTTTTGCAAACGGTCTTGGAGTCAATGTAATATATCAAGGTGTAATCATTGCCATTTTGACCTTGATATCGTACTTTATTGGTGATAATTTCGAACATACTACCGGAATGACAATGGCATTTTTGACCTTGTCAACCTGTGAAGTTTTTCAGTCATTGAATTTAAGGTCAATAAATAAATCCATATTCACTCTGAAAACCAGAAACAAGTATTTATTAGGTGCCATGATATTATCTTTTGCGTTATCGCTTTGTGTAATTTACATACCAGGTGTAAATACAGTCTTCAAGCTTACTCCACTTTCAGGTACCAACTTGCTTATTTCTTTATTACTTTCGGTTTCAATCATACCAATTGTTGAAATAGTAAAATTAATAGCCCGATCAGTGAAAAAATCAAATTAAGTGTGATAGATTTAGAGGGGTTCTATAAGCCCCTCTTTTTTTATTGTTGGAGAACGCGCCTATTGTTTTAGCGATCCGATCTAAACATTGAGATTATAACCACCAATACGATTGAGAACGCCGCAGCCAAACCAATTCTAAGAGCAGTGATATTTAACAAATACATTTCACTGCCTTCACTTGCGTTTTGGCTGGAGCCTATAATAATACCCGTAATAACAATACATACTGCAAGTAATATAACACTAAAGGATATCCTGTTTATAGCTCTGTCCAAACGCCTTTGAATCCTATCAATATCTTTTATCTTTAGTTGAAGAGTTAATTCTCCGTCCTCTGCCTTTTCTAAAAGATTCTGAATATAGAAGGGAAGTTCACTTATTAAATCCTTATAGGCTGAAGCATTTCTGGCCAACAAACTGCCGATATTTTTTTTAGAATAGGACTGAAGCACCAGTTTTTTAGCAATTGGCTTTGCCACTTCTATAGTATTAAGTTCGGGAGCTAACTGCTCCAATAAGCTCTGAATAGTTGCAAGGGATTTTGCCAACAACGTAAATTCTCTAGGCAGCCTTATTCCGTTTAAAAAGGCGATACTAAAAATCTCGTAAAGCAATTCACCAACATTTATCCTACTCCAAGGCATTGTAAGATATTTATCTATCATTAAATCCACATCTTGTTCAAACTTTTTAATATTTTTCTTCTCATGCATTGCATCAAGTTCCATAACAGCTCTTGCTACCATTCGAGTATCTTTATTTGATACCCCTACAAAAAACTTAGATATTGTTTTTCTTCTAGCTTCACTTACCCGTCCCACCATTCCTAGATCCAGGAATACTATTGTTCCATCCCTTAAAATCTTTATATTACCTGGGTGTGGATCTGCATGAAAAAAACCATCCCTCAATATCTGATTACATATTGACTCAGCTATCTTTTTTGCGATTTCTTTCTTATCAATGCCCGCCTTCCCCAATGACTTGTGATCATCTATACCTATCCCCTCAATAAATTCCATAGTCAGAACACGCCGTGAAGTGTAATTCCAGTTTACTTCCGGGACTTTAATTCCATCATCCTTAGCAAAATTTCCTCTAAAAGTATCAGCATTCTCGCCTTCCTTTGTAAAATCCAATTCATTCTTTAATGTGCGCTCAAAATCCTTTACCATACTGCTGAAATCATATATTTTCCCAAACTTTGTGTGATTGTCAACAAAATGAGCTAAATCATGAAGAATACTCAAGTCATGGCTTATAACCCTTTCTATTCCAGGTCTCTGTACTTTTACTGCAACTTTTCTACCATTGCCTAATACAGCCTTATGAACTTGGGATATGGATGCTGAAGCTATAGGTTCTTGGGTAAATTCTTTATATACCTTCTCAAGAGTGCCCTCAAATTCGCTCTCTATTACTGCCCTAACTTCAGTAAAAGCAAAAGGTTGGACTGAGTTCTGAAGCTTTTTTAGCTCCTCAACAATATCGTGAGGAACTATGTCAGCCCTTGTACTCAATATTTGACCAACCTTTACAAAAGTTGGTCCTAGCTCTTCTAAAGAAATTCGGAGCCTCTCGCCAATCGAACGCTTGGAAATTAAGTTTTCTGTATCTGTACCATGTTTTCTCATTTTCAAGTAATCAAAGATACCAAGCTGGTCAATTATTAACCCAAAACCATGTTTAGCGAAAACCGTTATAATTTCCTGATATCTTTTTATGTTCAGACGCTTGTTTATACCCATAGTTCCCCTCCGAAGTTTGGACATAGGACATACCTATTAATAATTTCCTTTTTTGGATGTTACTATAAATATAGATTATTGTTTACTCAAAATGCCGAAAATCTCATGAGGTTTTCTAATAAGGTAATCGGGCTCTTCTTTTGCGAGTATTTGTTCAGAGTCGTAGCCCCATGCAACAGCAATTACCTTTACACCTGCTTTCTTACACGATACTATATCCCTGACTTCATCCCCTACATACCATATATCTTTTTCAAGCAAATCATGCTTTTTTAAATAATTCTTTATTGAGTGATGCTTACCGAATAAATTGTTTGATGAATATATATTATCAAATACACCAATATCTTTGCCCTTAACAAATTCACTTATAATGTCTGCATCATTAGATGAAAGAATATCTAGCCTAAAGCCCTTATTTTTCAGTTCATATAGCATGCTCTCTATTCCATCTTTCAACTCAATTGAGCTTAAGTGCTCCCTAAAAGCTTTTTTTGCCGCAATATACATCTTAGGTATTTTGTACGCAGGCACCCCAAGCACTTTACACTTTTCAATGAGAGAATAATTTCTTAAACTCTCAATATCTTCTTTTGTAACTTTTTTATACTGTTCTTTCCCCTCAGTCAATTCATTATACAGGGTAACGATTATATTTTCAGATTGTACAAGTGTACCATCAAAATCAAACAATATGTTTTTACTCAATATCTGGCCTCCACCAATTAATCAAATAGAATCATCTTTTCATACAAACAAACCTTTTACATTTTTAGCATACTCTATGTAATCTTTCTTGTCTACCTTTTTGTAAAGATGAATTCCTGCCATAAAAGTCGCCATTGCATCTATAAAGTCACTACACGAAATTTTCTAATTTTGAGCAAAATTTTAGGGAAATATCTCTAAATTGGAGATACTTCCCTAAAGCTAAACTAATTCCATTTCTATTGTTTAAACTCCAAATTCTCGTATATTACTGTAATTCCATCCTTTTGCACCTCAAGGTTAATTCCTTGTAGGTCTACAATCGGTACTTCCGGAACAAGGTGAAGTTTATTATCTGATTGTGCATATTCCTTATCAATAGTATATTCCAGTGATTCACCTTGCGTTAATGTAAAAGTGAAGTCTGTGTCGTCTCCTATTCCCAAATAGATTTGATAATTGCCTTCATTATCAAAGATATGAGGTAGTCCGACGTCAAGTGCACCTTCGTTTACATTAACATGTATGTTGCGGTCGGCTACAATAACTTTTGCACCTGATTGTGCACTAATCGGAACAACGTTTTCATTACCTACGACATAGACGGTTTTGCTCCCTATAACAGCATTGGTGTTCGTAGGCCATGAACCTATACGTATCTGGTTTTCTCCATCAACATTAAGACCACTTACATCAACACGGCCGCTTACAGTAACGTTGTTAGAAGACAAATTTCCTTTTACAATGAGCCTTTTATCACATTCCTGATTTGGCATGCCTATATTGATTTCACCACCTGCCACAGGAGTTGTCTTTATAATATTTAGAACTACATCATTTGTATTTCCCTGCATATCAAATCCAACGAACTCATCTTTGTTGTCTATATCAATAGTAAGTATAGCACCACGGAACTCAAGCACCGAAGCCTGCGCATAAACACTCTGTCCCACATGCTCAGTATGATCGCCTTCATAATTAAATCCGTGATCTCCTGTGCAGTTCCAACGAACAGAAGCATAAAACGAGTTATCGTCGGTAAATTCTATTGGATTTTCATCAAATTCACCGGCATTAATAACTGCTCCATTGAGTGTAAAATTCCCTCCACTTTCTTTACATTCAACAGCTGCTCTTGCATTTGTAACATTGACCGCTGTTCCAGATGCAATATCCCTTAGGAGTACTTCTTTTGTATCGTCAAAAATCAGCGTAGTGTCTCCTTCTACATTTATCTGCTGAGTAACAGATTTACCAAGACTTACTTCGTATCTTGCACCACCTATTACAGTGAGACCTTGTTCGAATTCACAGTTTAAAAAGTCAATTCTTCCATTTTCCTCTCCAGTAACAGTCACTATATCAGTAAATCTTAAGTTTTTAACCATTTGTACCTTTGCACTTAAGGCTTCATAAGTTTGCACACCTGTTACCTCGGTTTTAGGCATTACAGTTTCAATAGCCATAAAGAAATTCTCCAGATTTATTGACTGTTCGCTTCCCCACCCGAAATTCCTTCTGCTAACAAGATTATACGGGTAAAACATGAAGGTTTCAGGCTGTGTACCCATTGCTTTTCCGTCCATAAATCCGGCTCTTGCCATATTAATAACACCGCCGTAGAACCAATCAGCTTCTTCAACATCTTCAAAAGCAATCTCTCTTATAGCAGGCAGAACACCCTGAGCATCTTTCATCACCGCTTTAGAAACTATGTCTAAAAACACCATTATCTCCGCTTTTGTCAACGGTTCAAAGACATTGATTTGACTTTCGTTGCCAAAAGCCATCTGATCTGCAATGCCATTTTTCACAAAGAACCCTACCATCGCTTCATTTTCTGCGATTTGCTCTTGTACCGATGAGAATCTGTTTTGATCATACCAATCTACAATGAGATCATCCCAGTCTACATATTGCGATGCATAACCCACAAGTTCTTCTTGTGAAGGCTGCTGTAAACCATATCCCTCCTTAAGCTTTTCATATAAGCTTCTCATGACTTCATAGCGATTTACAACGTTGTTCTTTATTTCATCCCTGAGTCTTTCAACTAAAATCTGAACTGCATTTCTTCCACCTTCAAACTCTAAAGGTTCTATTCCAATGGAAGCATAAGGCATGAAACATAACGTCTGACTTTCTGGTCCATTAGGCATACCATATACAATATAGGCTTTTGCCATAGTCATAACAGCATCATAGAAATAATCGGTACTTAATACATCGGTAAATACGATGTCCGGATTACGCTCTTCAAGTTTTATCCCCATACTGTCGAGCAATCTGTTAAAGGCAATCGTCAATCCGGCTCTGTCAATTTTACCATAAGGGTCCAGCATACCCTCTTCTGTGCCTTGAATAATATTATTCTTAATCAGGAACGCTACTGCTTCTTTTTGATTTTCTTCAATATAACTCCAATCAGCATATTGCCCTGAATACAGATTAACATCCGCTGTTTCCGGCATACGGAACCCAAATCCCTTACTGAAGTTTTTGTATATCTCCTGCATAACATCCATCCTATTAGCCTTAAAACGCTTAGTTATTTGCCATTTGCTGTCTCCCCAGATGTATTCTCCTTCAGGCCCAATGCCACTTATTCCAGAACCAGTACCTTCGACACAAGCAGTATCTGTCTCATTGCTCTTAATCGCCAATAATGCACCAGCTTCAGAAGATAGCTCTCCGTTTACAAGTAGTACAGTATCTGGTTCAATAACTAATCTTTCTTCAGCTTGAAGTATAAATGCTTTGTTAATCGGAATTTCAACTTCTCCCATTCCGCCAACCACATATAGTCTCGAGGTCATAGGCTTCTCTTCTGGGTTGTCAGAAAACTTCGGTTCATTAGCACTAATTATAGCGTAATTATATTCTCCTAATTTCATGTCTGCTGCAGTATCACTTCCTATAATTTTACCGTTTTCAAGTTTGATACTTCCGCCGTAACGTACAATAATTTCATTTTTAGCTGCATTTGTCCAACCAAACATTGAAGGCGAAACACTGAGAATTTTATCTGTAAAATCAATACTTCCACCGTTTGCAATGTCAATAGTTACACCATCATTTATCAAGAGCTCGTTTCCGTCTACTTCCACTTCTCCAGCAACAGTTACAAATGCTCCTCCAAAGAAGTATTTACGGTAGTCATAGCTTGCTAATTTTTCATAACCGGGTATTATTCCACTGTCAATATATATTGCGGTAGCCATAAGATATCGCCTTCCATCTTCCCAAATAAATACCTTATGAAGTTCTCCATCATTATAGTTACCTGTTACTAAATACTCAATACCGTTCTTACTTATAAGTCTTTTTTCTTCATCATCTACCCGAATATTGATAGACTCTTTCCATACTTTAGACCTTATCACCATATTACCATCAGACTTTATTGAAACATCAAATCCATCCAAATCAGGATTTTCTAATCTCTGCCATAAAATACCGTTGTACCTATATACACCTGTTCTATCGTAAGGTCCCATATCATCCTGCCTGATTTCTGTTTCAATCCCTTCAACGCCTGTAACACTGCCACCTAATACAATTATAGTTGCACCTTCTTCGGCATTTAACGTACCTTTTACATCAAGTCTTATATAATCGCCACCATGGAAGTTTAAAATATCACTGCTACTACTTAAATTTAAGCTTCCACCTTCCTCAATATATAAGCAACTGCCTAATATCTCAGCTTTTCCAAGTTCTTCATTATACACTTCACCGAAAAAGAGAGTTATGCCTCCTTTATTTGCAAATACAGCACCGCTCTTCACTGTAACAGTTGCACCATCAGAAATACTTATCTCCGAATGGTTTATAACTGTTTTACCCGTTGGAATTGTCACAGAGGACAAAACATTGTATTCACTAATTATTTCTACTATTTGATTGTTCGATGCCGCATCAATAGCTGTTTGCAAATCACTGTAACCAACATTATCAACCATTATCTCATATTTTGTTTGCTGCTCTAGTGTCTTGATTACGTCTATTTCTTTTATTGTCTGATTTTTAATCAATTCTATAGCATTTTGATCGTTTGTCTCTTTGATTTTTGTAATCCCACTGTCTCTTATTTTTAAAATTTCTGCTTTTGCAGTTTCACTATATGAGTTATTTTTCAGCTTATCTGATGTAAATTGTATCAGCTCAATTTCCGCAACAAGCCTAGCCTTAGTGAGGCTTTCAAATTCTCTGTCATTAACAATCACGGGAAACATAGCAGACCTGCCATCATATGTTAATGTTATATACTTATCACCTTTTGTATTAGTATAGCCAGTATATGATACACTTTCATGAGGTAAGACTATTTCTTCACTTGGATAAAGACTTTTATTTGTATAGTAAACAGTCAGTTTACCTCCTGTTAAGTCAAGCGGTTCACCAATCTCATATCTTAGTTTAATCGGTAATGCACTTAATAAGATACCTGCAACTCTTTTTTCAAATATCTGAATACTGAATACCGCAAAACGTTTATAAGCTGATTTTTCTTCCACTTTGATGGGATAAATTCCGTCGTTTTTACTAGTGGGCCATCCCGTAACGTCATAATCTCCTTCTGCTAATACTTTTTTCACAATTACATCAGATCCACTAACGCTATAATTACCCGTCACTATCATTCCTGTCAGATCTAGATTTGAATCTGTTGTTGAGTATACTAATTTCAAGGGTTTAGAATCTAAAGTAATCGAATCTAAATTGAAATTTGCTTGACTAACATTTTGTGCCTTACTTCCGGTTATTGTCGCTATGTTTTTTGCAATCAAAGTACTTGCAGGTATATTTACAGTAACTATACCGTTAGAAATACTTACCAGCTTATCAGCAGTTCCTGCACCTTGAACTGTAGGTGCTGCAACTCCCGAAACAGTAATTATTTCAACTTGTATTCCAGCAGCAATACTAACCTCTGGAGTACCCTTTTCAATATTTATCGCACCAATATTGCCTGTTCCTGTTGTGTTAATGTTATTAACCGTCCCTGTTACAGTTATTCCTGCACCATTTCCTGCTGCAACCTCAATGGTTTGAGCATTTGCTGTCATAATAGGAGTTGCCTTTCCACTAATGCTAACGGTTCCTGCATCACCTCGTATTACAGGTGAGCAATTACCTGAAACAGATATATCTCCGCCATTTGCTTGAATGTGCTCCGTAGGACCATTTACAGTTATTTTTGCAGCTCCAGTTGCTATAACCGAACCAACCTCGGATTTATCATCTGTTTCAACTTCAGCATTTTCAGTGGATATTTCTTCAATTCTACTGCCTGTTGAATCTGCACTTATCTTAGTCTTACCACCTGCTTCTAGTTTATCAAGCTTGGTCTCACCTTTCAGTTTAATTGTTGCTAATTCTCCAGTTGTTGCAACTTTATTAACCTCAGCATTATCAAGTTCTAGTTCTGAACTTGTACTTATTTCAGGCACTTCGGCATTTTTTATTGTCAAAGGTTTTGATGCACTAACGGTAGAAATACTACCTGTAGCATTCTGACCCCTTTCGAGAATAGCACCTGCAGCTCCGGAAACATCGAAAGTTGAAACTGAAGCAGCATCATTCATTAAGAATCTTGGTTTGTTTCCGGTAGTTTTGCTTACAACAACCTCTTTTGCATTGGAATTCCCATTAAAGTGTATTGAAGCTGAACCGCCTCCATTAACTGTTAATTTGCCAGTTATTATTACATTATTAAAGGTAACATTACCTTCACCCACACTTCCTGCAATTGTTACATTATTATATAAACCACCGTTTATAATGGTTCCGGGATAATTCACTATAAGATTCTCTGGTGCAGAAATCGCAATAAAACAAGTGCCAGTCAAACCATTTTCTGTTGATGCCGTTATTGTAACAGTTCCTTCGGAAGATGCCATTACCAATCCATCTGCATTTACAGTAGCTATAGCAGTATCACTGCTCTGCCATTCAATATCAGTTTCTGCATCTAACGGGGTCAAAATCGGAATTAGCTCTAAAATCTCTGCAACATCCATTATTGCAGCTTCAGTGTCAAGCCCAATTGCTGTAGCTATTCGTTTAGGCTTTGAAGAATCGGTGCCTGAATTAGAAGAACCTGAATTAGAGGAACTTGCTTTTGTTTTAGTGGGAATCGGTATTGAAGGCGACACCTTTACCTCATCTTTTGTATCAACCATTGCTAAAACAGTATCTCCCGGTTGCGCCAATTTCCCATTAACTAAAGCTCCTGTTACACCTTCTGCCACAGCTACGGTTGACCTGGGAGCAGAAATAACAGCTCCGTTTGACAAAACCGAAATGTGCCCTACCTCTGCACTATCACCATCTACCTTAACAGCGACAACACCGTCTCTGCGGTTTACAATGATTTTTGGTATCAAGCTTGAATTTTTTATAATAATCGAGTTAACTCCGCCTCCACGGACAATCAGTGTTCCTTCAACTTTTACACTGTCTAAAACAACCTCTCCATCTCCAACTCCCTCGGATACAATAATATCTCCCGAAATGTTCATATCCTTTAGTACGCTTCCGCTTGAGGCTACAATCATAACTCCTTCAACATTACCCGAGTATGTACCTTCCTTCTGATATAGCGCCTTTATTGCATTATCAAAGATTGCAACCGCAGCAGCTCTTGTAATATTATCACGAGGTGCAAAGCGATTTCCTCCAACCCCTGAAATATATCCCAAATGTGCCATGGCATTAACATAACCTAAAGCCCACGGGCCTATCTCTTTGTCATCTACAAAGCCCGATGTCTTTTCAAAATTTTCCGGTATGTCCAGAGCCCTACAAATCAACACCGCAGCCTCCTGACGGGTAATATTGTCTTTAGGTCTCACCTTATTGTCGCTTCCAATCATAATACCAGCAGAGTTAACTTTCAAAATGGGATCTGTGTACCAATTTTCATCAAGATCGGAAAAAGTATTAACCGCTTTTATACGAAATCTCATGATTTTATCTAATATAGCTGCCATTTCACCTCTTGTAATAGGTGCATTTGGACGAAACTGTCCACTGTCTCCCGTTACAACACCATAGGTGCTCCAACGATCAATTGCTTTAGCCCCCCAGTGCCCAACGGTGTCAGAAAAATTTGTTGATGCATACACTGAAAATTGAAATGTGCTCAAGATCATTAGTATTACAAGTACATATGCAACACCTTTAAATCTGCTCAAAAAAATACGCCTCCCTTTTGTTAATTAGCATTTCAAAATTTTTGAATCCATAGTAATATATCGGTTATGTTTTGCTACAACTTTATGAAAAAATTAGTTATAGCAAGCACTATAAATTGCAAATTTAGTTTATTTCAAAAGAAAATCAGCTTTGCTTATCACTTAAAACCCTTGAGTCGTCGGTCCAAATTAGTGATACGGTAATTTGGGAACCTGGAAAGCATCTTATTCAAAGCAAAACACCCATTTTGCTTTTCACAAAATAGGTGTTTTAGATTCATAACCAATATTATATAAACTTTACATTTATTTTCTTATGTGATTAATTTATTATTATCCTGCAAACATCACCTTCACATGTCACAATAGGAGTATTAAAACCTTCTGGCGTCTCCGTAGGTATTGGAGTGTTGGTTTCAATCTTAATTGTGCTCGTAGGTTGGGTTTGTATATTTGTCTTTTTGGGTTCGATCAGTGTCTCTGTGTTTGGTGTAACCTCTACCGGTTTGCCAGATATTATATTAGTTGAATTATTGACACTCGCTGTAGTTTTTATGTCTTTTGGAGCAAAATCGGAGTTGTCCAGCGGGTTACTGGCTGTTGGCTGTGCTAACTGTGTTGTATTTACTGTAGGTGCTAGTTCCGCTATAGGTGTTGGCGGTGCTGTATTTATTGAAGTTGTAGCATCTGGAGTACTTAGTGTCGGACTTTTTAAATCATTATCCTGTACAAAGCTACCAGAAACATTATTATCGGAACTTTGCCTGTCAATTGTTTGGCACCCGCTTGCCATTCCTACAAAATACATAGCTATAATAACAATAAACTTAAAATTACGCATTCTATGCTCCACCACCCTATCCTTACTTAAGGTTATTAACCATTTCCATAACCTTCTCGTAACTTGCTGCACCGACAATCTGATCTGCAATATTTCCTTCCTTATCAATAACAATTGTTGTTGGTATTACTGATATGCCATATTTAAGGGCAGCCTCCGACTTAGTATCCAAAAGGATATTCATAGAATAACCATTGTCTTTTAGAAATTTAGTCGCTACATCCTTCTTTTCTCCAATGTTTATACATTGCAATGTTGCATCGGTACTTTTCGAAAGTTCTTCAGCCACTTTATTAAAGTCAGGCATTTCTGCTTTGCACGGCGGGCACCATGTAGCCCAGAAATTCAACACTACTACTTTACCTTTTAGATCGGATAATTTCACCTTTTTGCCTTCTGCATTTTCCAGTTCAAATTCAGGAGCTTTCTGTCTATCAATTAGATTTTCATCTGAGCTATCTTCAAAGACAATAGCCTCATTTTCATCTCCCAATTTATAAGTATGGACTGATAGGATTTTTACATCCTCAATAGGTTTATCATTAATTCCGACTTTTACAGCAGCTATCTTATCCACTACATCCAGACCTTCATATATTTGCCCAAAAACTGTGTGTCTGCCGTCCAACCAAGGAGTACCTCCAATTTTAGAATACACCTCAATAAGTTGTTGATCCATACCGATTGATTTACAGTATTCTTTTGTCTCCTCCTCCAAAACAGGGTTCTGAACTATGAAAAATTGACTTCCGTTGGTATTAGGACCGCTGTTTGCCATTGAGAGGGCACCACGTATATTATGGAGTTTGCTGCTGATTTCATCTTTAAAAGGCTTACCCCAGATGCTTTCACCACCTCTGCCATTTCCTTGAGGATCTCCTCCTTGAATCATAAAATTATTGATAACTCTATGAAAAATCAGATTATCATAGTATCCATTCTGGGATAGTTTTACGAAATTTTCAACTGTAAGCGGAGCTTCCTCATAAAACAGCTTTATTTTTATGTCACCATAGTTTGTTTTCATTACTGCAATCATATCACCCTTCACTGGCTCTGAAAGCTGGTAGTTGGAAGGAGATTCCGATGGCTTAAATTTTGCAATAAGCTCCTCAGTTTCTTTGGAAGCAAGGTTCAGCTTAGCTTTACTTATGATTATCAAACCATTGTCATAGAAAACCTCTTTGCCCAATGCATTTTCAGCTAAAGCTCTTAAAGGCACCAGCATTCTATCGTTTATTATTTGAGCCGGTTCATCCATTACAACTTTTTTTTCATCAATAAGCATTGTTTTGTCGTTCGAGGTAAGTCTTACACTGCTGCTGTTAAAATTTATTATCGCAGTCTTAGTTTCATTTTCAAAGCTCACCTCGGCACCAAAGTTTTCGGAGATAAACCTTAACGGCACAAGAGTCCTTCCGTTTTTAACAATTGCTTTAACCTCCGTATTGGACGTATCAATATATGTAGCTGTGTTATTCGTATATGCCATGTTGCTATTTACTAACAGTACCACTGAATCCTTTAAATCCTTTTCAAGTTCGATGGATAGTCCAAATACATTAAGACTACTGGATATTAGAAATGTCATAATCAAAACACTTATAAACTTTTTTGCTGACATAATAAATTTCAACCTCCATTTTAAAGTTTTGTTATATGCTTAAAGTATACCATATAGGTATATTACAACGCAATTAATGAAGAGTCCTCACGAGTCCTCACTTTTGTGGATATTGAGTTCACCACCAATTTGTGGTATATTTATAAAAAACAATGTCAGGAAAATAAACATGTATAAGATATTGATTGTTGAAGACGATATGGTAATTGCAAAAGCAATTAAGAATACTATTGAAGCCTGGGGCTATTATGCTATGTGTATCACAGATTTTCGTGATGTAATAAAAGAATTTGTCTCATTTGCACCCCAGCTTGTTCTGCTCGATATATCCTTGCCGTTTTATAACGGCTATCACTGGTGTAGCGAAATACGTAAACTGTCTAAAGTACCTATTATATTTATATCTTCAGCTTCCGACAACATGAATATTGTTATGGCGGTTAATATGGGGGGAGATGACTTTATTGCAAAGCCCTTTGATTTGAATGTACTAACTGCAAAAGTTCAGGCGATGCTCAGACGCACCTATGATTTTGCCGGTCAGACTAATCTGCTTGAACATAAGGGTGCAATCCTAAATACAGGTAATACTACACTTTCCTATATTGACCAGAAGATAGAGCTTACAAAAAATGAATACAAAATCCTTCAAATCCTCATCGAAAACAAAAACAGAGTGGTATCCCGTGATACAATTATGGCAAGACTATGGGAAACCGACAGTTACATCGACGACAATACACTTACCGTCAATGTAACGCGTCTTCGAAAAAAACTCGATGATGTAGGTCTTCATGACTTTATAATAACAAAAAAAGGTATAGGATATATGGTGTAATAATATGACATTTTTCTTTGCATATTTAAAAAACAAACAAAGATATATACTGTTGTTCTGTCTATTTATAATAATCTTTTCAGTTGTTTTCTTTCTTTATGATCTGCCTTTAGAACCAGTTATATACTCAGCTTTGTTATGTTCATCAATTGGAATAGTTTTTTTTGCCTTTGATTTATGGAGTTATTATCAAAAGCACGCCCTTCTAGAAAAACTGACACACAGTATTACCATTTCAATCGATACACTTCCGGTTCCTGATGATGTGTTGGAATTTGATTATCAAAACTTGATTAAAAAGGTCCATTTAGACAAAATTGATATTGAATCAAAAGCTGACACCACTTCGAGAGAAATGATAGATTACTATACTCTTTGGGCACATCAGATAAAAACCCCGATTGCTGCTATGGGTTTATTGCTTCAGTCAACAGAAAGTGCTGAGAATTTTGAGCTCTCTACCGAACTTTTTAAAATTGAACAGTATGTAGACATGGTACTACAGTATCTACGGCTTGACAGTTCATCAACTGACTTTATAATAAAGAATTATAAACTTGACGATATTGTCAGACAAGCTGTTCGTAAATATGCAAAGCTTTTTATACGAAAGAAAATTGTTCTTGATTTAGCTTCCATAGACTGTATTGTGATGACGGATAAAAAGTGGCTTGTATTTGTAATTGAGCAGGTTCTATCCAACTCACTTAAATATACTCACCAAGGTAAAATATCCGTTTATATGGATTCACCTAAAAATAAAACGCTTATTATAGAAGATACCGGAATAGGTATTCAGTCGGAAGATATACCCCGTGTATTTGAAAAAGGCTTTACAGGGTATAATGGCAGAGCAGATAAAAAATCTACAGGAATAGGTTTATACCTCTGCAAGCGTATTCTATCAAAACTGTCGCATACTATCACTATTGAATCTGAAGTTGGCAAAGGTACTCAAGTTAAGATTGGACTAGATACTGTAGATCTTACTGTCGAGTGAATAATTTAATTCAGGACTATTAATTTTATATTTGCAAACCTTACAATATTGTAAGCTACTATATTGAATTGTAAGCCAAATAAATGGATTTAAAATTCCTTGTTTTGCTACAATGAATATAACAAAAGGAATTAAAATTGACCTAAGGAGGTTAAAAAATTGGAAATCTTAAGTGTTAAGGTTGAAAAAGAATAGTAGGGATTGCCCAAATATTTAAAGGCATAGCAAACAA
>CAYXPB010000109.1:0-15678 GCA_964466645.1 uncultured Acetivibrio sp.
TGCTTAAGGGAAAGAGCAGACTATTTGTCAGTTTTGGAATAATATTTGCTGCATTTATTAAGTATGGTAATTTCTTTGGAGCCATTTTTTCCGGTAACATGCCTTCGAATATAACCTTTATTATTTCGTATATTTTCTTTACGTTTATGGTGTTTATTACTGTAGGAGTGTTTTTTAATTACTCAGGAATTCTTTCAGAGCAAAAAGGAAAGTTGGACCAAGTAAATCAGGAACTTACTTTAGCAAATGAAATGCTCGAAGAAAAGAATAAAAGGATAAAGGAACTGACTATTTTTGAAGAGAGAAATCGTATAGCCCATGAAATACATGACAGCGTTGGACATAATCTTACCGGCTTGATAATGAATCTCGATTTTTGCAAAAGTATTGTTGAAGGCAACCCATCCGGTGCAGCGGAATTAATAGGAAAGAGCAGGCAAATTGCTAAGGACTGTCTTGAAGATATAAGGAAATCTGTGAGGGCCCTAAAAAATGCAGAAGTTGAAAAACTTACACTGCTAAAGTCTATCGAAGAGTTAGCGGATAATTCCAGAGAAAAATTTAATTTGGAAGTTGTACTCGATATTAAAGGTAAGGCATTTAATACCCAGCCGGAATTTAATCTGGCTGTTTACAGAGCTTGCCAGGAAGCTATAACCAACTCTGTTAGACATGGAAAAGCCGATAAAGTGGAGATAGCAATAAGTTTTGGTGTAAGTGGATTTTCAATAAGTATTAAGGATAAGGGCTCAGGCTGCAAACAGTTTGAGCTCGGAACAGGGCTTACCGGCATGAAGGAAAGGTTTGCGCTCTACAATGGAGAGGTTGACTTTTATCAAAATGGAGGCTTTACTATAAACATAGCTGTACCGATGGAGGAAATAATTAATGAATAAAATAAGAGTGTTAATCGTTGATGATCAGCCGGTTGTAAGAGATGGGCTCAGGATGATACTGTCTTTAGATAATGAAATAGAAGTAGCAGCTACTGCTTCTAATGGTAGAGAAGCTTTTGATTTATGCAATAGCAGTATTGACGTTGTATTGATGGATATTCGAATGCCTTTAATGGATGGTGTCAAAACAACCAAATTGATAAAAGAATCCTATCCAAAGGTTAAAATAATAATTCTGACCACGTTTAATGACGATCAATATATTTTTGAGGCTTTAAAAAACGGAGCCAGCAGTTATTTGCTTAAAGATGTGGAGTCGGGAGAAATTATAAATACCGTAAAAGTTATACACTCAGGCGGAACAGTCCTTCACAATAATATAGCAGCAAAACTTGTAAGTAAAATGGCTGAGAGCCAGAATGTAGCTGACCGTATTTCGGACTTAACTTCGAGGGAACTCGAAACTGCAAAACTTGTGGCAGAAGCTCTATCTAACAGGGAGATTGCAGCAAAACTTTTTATAACCGAAGGAACTGTCAAAAATCATATAACTAATATACTTTCCAAATTGAATCTTAATCACAGAACTCAGATAGCTCTTTATATTATCGAAAACAAGTTGTAAATTTATTATAGCCATTTCAAAAACATGACTAAAGTCATAGAATAATCATGACTTTTTCTAGATGAGGATATTTTGAATTTTCTTTATAATTAAGGTAATTCCAAAGGAATAACTGGTCAATTGCCATTTCAAAAATATTGATATGATGGGGCTATGAATCAAAGATACTGTATGAGTTATTTTTTGAAATGGCCTGAGCTGTAAGGAAAAAAAGGAAAGTTTGAAAGGTGAGTGAGTTAATATGAAAAAAGTTTTTATACCTGTTTTTATACTTATGCTTTTTGCTGTATCATGCTCTATGCTAAGTTCAACAACGCAAAAATACCTTAATGCTTTGAATAACACCCAAATCGCTGATACTCTTGAGTCTAAAACCGAATCAAAAATTTCTTTTGATTTATCGAAAGCTTCGGATAAAGCGAAGAAAAGTCTCGGAAATTTTAAAGAGATAAAATTTAATGCTGATGAGTCCATAGACAATAAGAATAAAAAGATGGAAACAAACAATTATATCAGTTTTGGTAAATATTCCTGGGGGACTAAGATGTACATCGATGGAGATCAAGCTTTTATGAAGGTTAACGATAAATATGCCAAGCTTAATCCTGTAGGAAAAGGGAGTTATGCTGATAGATACAGCCAATTTAAAAAAGAGTACGAAGAGTTTTCGAAGGAATTAACTACTATTTGGAAAGAAACCGTTCAAAAAGAAATACTTGCAGGAGAAGGTAATACTATTGAAAGTACACCGGATGGAGACATAAAAGTTACACAGCTTTCTTTGGAGTTGAATGACGAGAAGGCTAAAAATATATTGGACAGTCTGGCGGGACTACTGTTTAAAAGTGAAGTTATGAGAAACTTGGCAATTGAAAATGCAGATAAATATGCACAAATTAAAGATACTAGTAAAGAAAGCGAAGAAGAATTGGTAAAAAATATAAACGACTGGTTTGATAAATTGCCGGAAAACGTGAAGGACTATAAAGAAAAGTTTTCTGTTGAGAATCTGAAGCTTACGGCAAAGATAGATAAAGACTCATATATAATTGAGGAAATGTTTGAAGGTGAAATTCTGTTAAAGCTTGAGGGGAAAATTAGAATCAAGTTTAATACAAGAACAACAAGGTGGAATATAAATAGGGAAGTTAATGTAAATATACCGGAAATAACCGAAAAAGACTTAATTGATGAAGAAAGCATCGATGACGAAATGAAGGAGACGTTTGAAGAACTCTTTGGGGAGTAAAGCTCAACATAGTTTGGAGGAATAGGTTATGGGTTTAATAGAGATTAAAAATGTGTGCAAAAGTTATGGAAATCTTAAAGCTGTAGATGATGTTAGTCTTATTGTAAATGAAGGTGAAATATTTGGACTTTTAGGACCTAATGGAGCAGGTAAGTCTACTCTCATATCTATTCTTTGTACTCTAATTAAGGCAAACAGTGGAGAAGTTTTGATAAACAATAGCAGTTTGAAAAAAGATACAGCAGAAATTAAAAAAGTGCTTGGTCTTGTACCTCAGGAGATAGCATTATACCCTAGCCTCACTGCAAAGGAAAATTTGACTTTTTGGGGGAGAATGTATGGAATTGGAGGAAAGCTTCTTAAAGAGAGAGTTGATGAAGCACTTGAAATATCAGGGCTTAAAGACCGTGAAAAGGAAGTTATAGAGTCTTATTCAGGAGGAATGAAAAGAAGGATAAATATAGCAGCAGCACTGCTTCATCATCCTAAAATAGTTATTATGGATGAGCCCACAGTGGGAATTGATCCTCAGTCAAGAAATCATATTTTGGAAACGGTATTAAAGCTTAACAAGGAAGGAATGACTGTAATATATACTAGCCACTACATGGAGGAAGTTGAGATGCTGTGTTCGAGAATTGCGATTATGGATAATGGAAAGATAATTGCTTCTGGTAGCAGTGAACAGCTTAAAAAACTTGTGGGAACTGAGGATATCATAAATATAACCATGCTTGATATGAAAACGGGGATTAAAGCTGAAGTAAGAAAAATAGATGGAGTGAAAAAACTGTCTTTTGATGAGGGGAAAGTTAGTGTTACTGCCGAAAGTGCAGATAAAGTGCTGGCTAGACTTATTTCAACATTGGATGCACATAAGTGCAAAATTCAAATGATAGATGTAAAACAGCCAAACTTAGAAAGTGTCTTCCTGCACCTCATTGGAAGAGCTTTAAGAGATTAGGGGTGGATTGATGATTATACACATAGCTCTAAAAGACCTTATGGTTATACTAAGAGATAGAAAAGTACTTGCCATTATGTTGATTATGCCGGCTCTAATTATGCTGATTTTAGGCTCTGCACTAGGTCCTATGTTTGAAAATACTCTTGCCATCGAAAAATTCTCCATTGCCGTTGTAGACAAGGATGAGAGCCAGAATTCCCAGTATCTTTATCAGAATGTATTAAGAGGACAAATGGCAGATATGTTTGATACCTTTGTAGTTAAGGAAGATAAAGCTGAGGAAATGTTAAAAAAAGAAATTGTTCCTTCTATAATTATTATTCCTGAGGGCTTCCATGAGGATATATCTAATAATCGTCCTGTCAATATAGTTGTTAAATCTAGTGTGAATAATCAATACAAGACCAGCATTGTAAAAACCGTGGTAGAAGGGTATGTAAAAGGGTTTTCAAGGTCTAATGCAGTTGCAGTTGCATTGGAAGATACCTTAAAAGACAAATTGAGCGAAATTGAAAAGCCTTTTAGCAATATGTCCTATCGGGATGCACTAATGATGGATTTTGGAAGTAGGTTGGAAAACAATCTAATTGAATTTAGTAAAGACAATCAGGAAAAAAGCAAAACAGTAACAGGCATGCAATATTATTGTGCAGCAATGCTAGTGATGTTTGTTTTGTTTGGAGTAAGCAATGGGGTTAAGAATATGACAGAGGAAAGGCAAACGAGAACTTTAGGAAGATTGATGACTACTAGTGCCGGAAAAGCTACGGTTATCGCAGGTAAATTCTTAGGCTTGATGTTTATTACAATTACACAGGCTTTAGTTTTAATAATATTTACATCGGTGGTATATCGTGTGAACTGGGGAAACTCTATTTTAGGGATACTCATTGTTACTATAAGCTGCGTGTTTGCGGCTTCAGGTCTTGGAATGATGATAGCAGCTATAGCTAAAACTGCAAAAACAGTAGAGGGAATATCACAGTTGGTAATACAACTATTTACAATCTTGGGCGGTGGTATAATACCTATTTATGTTATGCCTGATGCTGTAAAAAACATAGCAAAAATCACCGTGAACTGGTGGGCAGTTAAAGGATATTATGATTTAATGCTGGGCAGTGATGTTATAACAATTTTACCCTATTGTGCAGTTATGGTCTTAATGGGATTAATTTATCTTGGATTTGGCACATACAGGTTTAAGACTTGAGTTGTTGCCTAAATGATGTGTTTTAAAGTATCAGGAGGGAAAAAATGAGAATATTAAGTATTTTAAAATATGATTTTATAAAACTTTTGAGGGATAAGACCGCATTAATTCTCATGATAGTATTACCGATGACTATAATGTTTTTTATGAGTATGGCTTACACCGATAACGGAGAATCTACAGAGAAAACTAAAATCCCGGTTGGGCTTGTCAATTACGATGAAAGTGAATTGGTAAAAGAAATGGTATCAAATTTTGAAAAAAACGATACAATCAGGGTAGTGGAAATGAAAGAAGAAGAGCTTTATCAAAGCGTTAGAAATGCTACAGTTGAAATGGGATTTATTATTCCTGAAGATTTTGAATATAAGGTTTTAGATGGTGAAAAGCCACAAATGCAGCTTTTAAAACTGCCTACTTCTGTGGATTTTGGAGCGGTGGAAGTTATTTGGAATGAAGCCTTTGGAACTCTTCGTATGTATGATGTTACGTCAACATATATCGTAGATAAAATCGGAAATATAAGTGATGATGATCTAGGAATAATAATCCCGAGCTTTGTGGAAAAACTGGAAACCGAACTTACAAAAACTCCAATAGCATCTGTTAAAGAGATAAGAGTTTCCGGTGATTCAGAGAGTACAGAGTACAATGGAAGGAATAGTGGCATAATTGGTATAGTTGTTATGTTTGTAATGTTTTCTGTTGTTTTGGGAATGGGAGATATGTTGGAAGAAAAAAAGAATCTTACTTGGGGCAGATTGAGTACAACTCCTACAAGCAGAGCTGTAGTGGTGCTTGGAAAGATTATAGTAACATTTATTACAGGTTGGATTCAGATAGTAATACTGATGTTGTTCGGATATTTTATAATGGGGGTGGATTGGGGAAGTTCTGTTATTTCAACTTTCCTTATATTGAGTATATATCTTTTATGTGTAGCAGGGCTGGGAATGCTTTTGGCTACTTTGGTAAAAACCAATGCCCAGTTAGGTGCATATTCTTCGATATTGATTGTAGCCACCTCAATGCTTTCGGGGTGTTACTGGCCGATAGAATTGGTTCCTGAATTCATGCATAAGCTGGCTAAACTCTTTCCCCAGTATTGGGCATTAAAAGGACTTGGTAATACGGTAAATGCAAATATGGGACTTGATTCAGCAGTCTTACCTGTGATAGTATTAACTTTTATGGGAGTGTTGTTCTTCCTGATGACTATTGTTAATGAAAAGCTAAAAAACCAAATTAACCATTGAAATAAAAAAAATCCTTATGTGTCGTTATTGACAAAAGTTTCATTACTTAGTATAATATTTTCTGTCGGTTTAAGAGGTGACTATATGAAGGTTGATATATCAAATATACTTAAGGTAAACGGTGCATCCCTTGATGTTGATAGGAAAGAAGTTCTCGAAAGCTTCGATGTATTAGAGAATGACTTTGTTATTGATACACCGGTTAAGTTAAATTGCAAATTTACTAATATGGGTGGCATTATAAAAATGGACGGGCATTTAAAGGTGGATTATTTGGTTAAATGTTCGAGATGTTTAAAAGATGTCCGGTCATCTTTGGAAGCAGACCTTGAGGAAGAATTTGCTAAGGAGGGACAAATCGGGGATGATGACTGTTATGTATATAACAATAAAGTCATTGTACTTGATAAAGTATTAAAAGATAATATAATTTTAAATTTACCTGCAAGGCAGATTTGTAGAGCTGATTGCAAAGGGTTATGCTCTAAGTGCGGTGTTGATCTTAATACTGAGAGATGCAGTTGTAGCAAAGAGGAGTTAGACCCTCGTATGGAAGCTCTTAAGAATTTCTTCAATAAATAGAAATTACTTAATTTATATACAAGTGACGTTTGTATGGTGATGAGGAGGTGTGTTATACATGGCAAATCCAAAACGTAAATGGTCAAAAGCAAGAACTGGTAGCAAAAGAGCTCACTGGAAGTTATCGGCACCTAATTTGGTAGAGTGTCCGCAGTGCCACGATCTTAAGATGCCACATAGAGTTTGTAAACAATGCGGTTTTTATGATGGTAAAGAGGTAATTAAAGTTGGATCTTAATAAATTTTAGTAAAAAGCAGCAGTTTAAAACTGCTGCTTTTTACTAATTGTTTAGGTGCTTAAGTTACTTTTTGAAGGTGATGTTAAGTGTAGGTCATTTCAAAAAATAACCTATACAATATTTAAGTCATATAGACCATCATTAAAGCTTAAAAGCTTTCAAACAGAGGAGCATTATTTTGCAGTGCAAAAAATGTAATTCGGATTTTTTGAAATGGCAATTGACCAGGTTTTTAAAAAAATCACCTTATTACAATTGTATTTTTGTTTAAAGGTCTGACACTATGAAATTTTTCGACAGGCCTTTTAATATATAAAAATATGTTAGAGAATGTTTATATCTGGAGGTACCCTTTGAAAGAACAAGTTATACCTATTAAGAGCGTTTTACCTGGAAGCATAGCCGAAGAGGCCGGAATTGAAGCAGGTGATACGATTTTAAGTGTTAACGGTGAAAAAATAAGAGACATTTTTGATTACCGATTTTTAATTACCAATGAAAATTTAATGATTGAGATTCTTAAGCAAGACAGTGAAGTATGGGAAATAGAGATTGAGAAAGATGAGTATGAAGACCTTGGACTTGAATTCGAAAGTTTGATGATAGATGATGCTAAAAGTTGCAAAAATAAATGCATTTTCTGTTTTATAGATCAGCTGCCTAAGGGTATGCGAGATACTCTCTATTTTAAAGATGATGATTCGAGACTTTCCTTTTTTATGGGGAATTATATTACCCTTACCAATATGGACTTTGAAGATATAGACAGGATAATAAAGTATAAAATGTCTCCTATTAATGTTTCTGTTCATACAACAAATCCAGATCTCAGAGTATTTATGCTTAAAAACAAAAATGCAAGTGATGTTGTAGAAAAAATACAGAAGCTTATTGATGGAGGAATTGAAGTTAACTGTCAAATAGTTTTGTGTCGGGAAACAAACGATGAAAAAGAGTTGGAGAGGTCTTTGAAGGAACTAGGGGCTCTTTATTCGGGAGTTAACAGTATTTCAGTAGTTCCTGTAGGTATTACAAGGTATAGAGAAGGATTAAGTTGCTTAAAACCTTACGATATGGAATCTTCTGCTAAAGTAATAGAGCAGATAGAAGCTTGGCAGAAAAAATTTTTGGAAAAGTTCGGTTCGAGAATAGTATATATTGCTGACGAATTTTATATCATGGCAGGAAATAACATTCCTGATTATGAAGATTATGAAGATTTTCCTCAGATTGAGAATGGAGTCGGACTCATAGCCCAATTCAAACAGGAGTTTGTGGAATACATAGGACAACTCGACCACTGTTCTTCGCAGCAAAATAATAAGCGAAAATTAAAAGGAGCCAAAGATACTCAGGAATTTAAGCTTAGAAATATAAGTATAGCTACCGGAGTTTCTGCTTATTTACACATAAAGGAAATGACGCAAAAGCTTCAACAGAAATATAAGAACTTAAATATAAATATTTATAAAATAGAAAATAACTTTTTTGGGGAAAATGTTACAGTGACAGGATTGCTTACAGGTCAGGATATACTAGAACAGTTGAAAGGCAAAGAACTTGGAGATGAGTTGCTTCTTTCTAGGTCTATGTTAAGATCTGGAGAAGAAGTTCTGCTTGACGACTATACAATAAGTGATATTGAGCAAAAACTTAATGTTAAAATCAGTATTGTCGATAATAGTGGCAAAGATTTTATTGTAAAAGTACTTGGAATAGATTTATAATATAATGTGCTGCATGTTTCTGAAAAATTACTTTGTATTTATTTTTGAGAAATAAAGTGATTCAAAAAAATAACTGGTCAATTGCCATTTCAAAAAATGTGATTTGCATTTTTTGCACTGCAAAATAATGTTCCTCTGTTTGAAAGCTTTTAAGCTTTCATGATTGGCTTTGTGACTTAAATATTGTATAGGTTGTTTTTTGAAATGGTCTAATGTACATATGTTTATTGAACTTAGATTCTCAAGGTAAAATACTAAACTGAGTTCAATATAGTGATATATAAATGGAGGGAAATATTTTGGCAAAACCAGTTGTTGCAATTGTAGGAAGACCGAATGTTGGAAAGTCAACATTTTTTAATTATCTTGCGGGAAGAAGAATATCAATTGTAGAAGACACTCCCGGAGTTACAAGAGATAGAATATATACTGAGGTTGAATGGAGGAGTAAAAAGTTTACTCTAATAGATACGGGAGGTATAGAACCCTACTCAGAGGATAGGATTATGCAGCAGATGAAGAGTCAGGCTGAAATAGCCATAGAAACTGCTGATGTAATTGTATTTATGGTTGATATGAAGGACGGACTTACTGCTTCAGACAATGAAGTGGCTACTATCCTTAGAAAGTCGAAAAAGCCGGTTATTCTTGTAGTAAACAAGGTGGATAGAGTAGGTGAGATTCCGGCTGAAGTGTATGAGTTTTATAATTTAGGAATTGGGGAATTGATGACAGTTTCTTCTATTCATGGGCTTGGAATGGGAGATTTGCTAGATGAGATTTATGATCATTTCCCTGATGAAGTGGACGAGGAATACGATGAAGAGGTAATAAAAGTAGCAGTTATTGGAAAGCCGAATGCAGGTAAATCTTCTCTCATAAACAAGGTTTTAGGTGAAGAAAGGGTTATTGTAAGTGATATACCTGGTACTACAAGGGATGCTATTGACACCTATGTTGAAAATGAAGAGGGTAAATTTGTATTTATAGATACTGCAGGAATAAGAAAGCAGAGCAAGATTTACGAAAATATTGAAAGATATAGTACTATAAGATCGTGGACTGCTATTGAGAGGTCAGATGTATGCCTAATACTGATTGATGCTGAAGACGGTGTTACAGAACAGGACACAAAGATTGCAGGCTATGCTCACGAACAGGGAAAAGCCTCAATTGTTGTTGTCAACAAGTGGGACCTTGTGGAAAAGGCTACTGGTACTTTGGAAGAATACCGTAAGACTGTGCTTGAAAAACTTGGTTTTATGCTTTATGCCCCAGTTGTGTTTATATCTGCCAAAACAGGACAGAGAGTTAATAAAATTTATGAGCTTATTAAATACGTTGCCAACCAAGCTGCTATGAGGATTTCGACAGGAGTTTTGAACGATTTGCTTAACGAAGCTACTGCAATGGTTCAACCTCCTTCGGACAAAGGTAAAAAACTTAAAATTTATTACATGACTCAGGCAAGTGTAAAGCCACCAGCATTTGTATTGTTTATAAACAGTATTGAGCTTATGCATTATTCCTATCAGAGGTATTTGGAAAATCAGATTAGAAAGAGCTTTGGATTTGAAGGAACACCAATAAAATTTATGCTTAGGGAGAAGAAAGACAGGGAGTGATGGTTTTGGGGCTTATTGTTAAGGTCTTTATTGTTTTATTGATAGGATATTTGTTGGGAAGTGCAAATACTTCACTTGTTGTAGGTAAATTCTACGGGGTAGACGTAAGAAAACACGGAAGCGGTAATGCAGGTTTGACAAATACGTTGAGAACTATTGGTAAAATGGCTGCACTCTTTGTTGTTTTGGGTGATATATTAAAAGGTGTTTTGTCTTGTCTAATAGGTTATTTTATCCTAAAGGATATACAGATTGTAGGTATAGCATCGGTTGAAGTTCCGTGGAATGTGGGCATGTTTTTTGGAGGATTAGGTGCAATTTTAGGTCATAACTGGCCTTTGTACTTTGGTTTCAAAGGCGGAAAAGGTATATTGACTACATTTTCCATTGTAATGATGACTGCTCCATACATAGGTCTTATCTTACTTGGAATTTTTATTGTCATAGTTTCTATAACCAGATATGTTTCTTTAGGATCTATTATAGGTTGTGTGCTATTTCCGATTTTTATAGCAGTTTTTTATAAGAATTTGGTTTTTGTGACCTTTGCTATATTTATAGCTGCGGTTGCAATAATAAGGCACAAGCAAAATGTTGTCAGACTGTTAAACGGTAACGAGTCAAAACTCGGTTCAAAGAAAAAAGCTAAAAGTTAGGGGGAAGATATCTATGAATAGAAATATAGCTATTATTGGAGCAGGTAGTTGGGGAACGGCACTTTCAATTATGCTTTCAAAGTCCGGACACAATGTAAAAATGTGGTCGGTTTTTAAAGAGGAAATAGATATGATTAATAATGCTAGAGAGCATATTGACAAACTTCCGGGTGTATTGATTCCTGAGGGGGTTTTAGGAACTACTGATGTTGAACAGGCTATAGATGGTGCAGATGCTATTGTGATGGTTGTTCCTTCTCATACTATAAGAGCAAATGCAAAGGATATATCAAAGTATGTAAAGAATGGAACGATAGTGGTGTCTTGTTCAAAAGGAATAGAGGAAAGTACTGGTTTGAGACTTTCGGAAGTTATAAAGAAGGAGATACCACAATGTGAAGCTGTTGCTCTATCTGGTCCAACCCATGCAGAGGAGGTAGGTAAAGATGTCCCAACAGCTGCTGTGGCAGCATGTGAAAATATAAAAGCAGCAGAATTTGTACAGGATATATTTATGTCCCCCAAATTTAGAGTGTATACAAACTCTGATATAACAGGAGTTGAATTGGGTGGAGCATTAAAGAATTCAATTGCTCTTTGTGCAGGTATATCTGATGGATTGGGTTTTGGTGACAATACAAAAGCGGCTTTGATGACCCGTGGGATCGCGGAAATGACAAGATTAGGTGTGTCAATGGGGGCAAGAAGGGAGACTTTTGCAGGTCTTGCCGGAATTGGAGATTTGATCGTAACTTGTACGAGTATGCACAGCAGAAATAGGCGTGCTGGTATTCTTATTGGACAGGGTAAATCCCTAAAGGAAGCTATTGATGAAGTTAAAATGGTGGTAGAAGGGGTTACTACTACAAAAGCGGCTTACGAATTAGCTGTAAAAAAAGAAGTGGTTATGCCTATAACTGCTGAAGCATATAATGTTTTATTTAAAGGCAAAAATGCAAAACAAGCAGTAGCAGACTTGATGATGCGTGATAAAAAGAATGAAGTCGAAATACTAGATGAGTGTAGTTGGCTGTAAAAGCTTTTCTTAAGAAAAAACGTAAGGTTCTAATATGTGTTGGTGAATAAAAACATTGCCAATACATATTTTTTTTGTCCTTTTTGTAATAATAAAAGACTCATCACAATATATTTATATTGATAAGGGTACTAGTACTTAAAACTTAAGTTACACTTTTATAAGGTGATTTCAAATAACTTTGCAATTGCCGTTTCAAAAAGGTCTGATTTGATGGGCTTTGAGATATAGAATATTGAATAAGTTATTTTTTGAAACGGCCTAAACTAAAAGCAGTATTTTAATAAAGCTAGAACAACCTTTTAATTTACTAGCTTAAGTTTTGGGTGAATAGCTTTGAAGTTGATAGTTTCAAATAAAAGTAAGGGGGGGTTGCGGGTGGAAAAATATAATATATACCAGCAAATATCAGAAAGGACGCAAGGTGACATTTATATAGGTGTTGTAGGACCTGTGAGAACTGGAAAGTCAACATTTATAAAAAGATTTATGGATCTGCTGGTATTGCCCAATATTGAAAATGAGTATTCAAGAAGCAGAGCGAATGATGAATTGCCGCAAAGTGCTTCAGGACGTACAATAATGACTACAGAGCCAAAATTTGTACCTAATGAAGCCATTCAGATTGTTCTAGACGAAAACGTACAGTTCAAGGTAAGATTGGTAGATTGTGTTGGATATCTCGTTAAAGGTGCACTAGGACATGTGGAAAATGATACTCCTAGAATGGTTTCAACTCCATGGTTTGAGCATCAAATTCCATTTATCGAGGCAGCAGAAATAGGCACAAGGAAGGTTATAGACGAACATTCAACCATAGGTCTTGTTATTACAACCGACGGAAGTATAACGGATATAAGCAGGGAAGACTATGTTGAAGCTGAAGAACGTGTGGTAAAGGAATTAAAAGACATAAATAAACCATTTGTTATTATTTTAAATTCAAAAGACCCTTCAAACAATGAGATCGAAGATCTTAGGGTGGAACTTGAAGAAAAATACGGAGTTCCTGTAATTGGAACAAATTGTGCTCAGTTGAGAATTGAAGATCTAAATGGAATAATGGAAAGAGTATTGCTTGAATTTCCTGTCAGCGAAATAGGTGTTAATATTCCTAGATGGATTGAATGCCTTGATGATGGCCATTGGCTGAAGACTGATATGATTAATTCCATTAGAGAAACTTTTAGTGGAATTACCAAAATTAGGGAGATAAAAAGCAGTATAAATAAATTTGGTGATTATAAAACCTTTATTAAAAAAGCACAGATTGACAGTATAAATTTAGGTACAGGAAGTGCTTTAATAGAGATTAATGAAACAGATGGTTTGTTTTACAGTGTCCTAAGCGATATAACAGGCTTGGAAATTGAGGGAGAATATAAACTTATCAGCCTAATGAGGGAAATGTCAAAGATTAAGAAAGAGTATGAGAAAGTTGAATTTGCACTTCATGAAGTTAAACTAAAAGGCTATGGAATAGTTACTCCTCAAATGAACGAAATGTCTTTAGAAGAGCCTGAGATAGTTAAACAGGGTAGTAGGTTTGGTGTCAAACTAAGAGCTAGTGCGCCTTCAATTCATATGATACGTGCCGATATTGAAACAGAAATAGCTCCATTAGTTGGTTCGGAAAAGCAGTCGGAAGAGCTTGTTAATTATTTGCTTAAAGAATTTGAAAATGAACCGGAGAAGCTCTGGCAATCAAATATTTTTGGAAAGTCTTTGCATGAACTGGTAAGTGAAGGGCTACAAAATAAGTTGTATAGGATGCCAGAAGATGCCCAACTAAAGCTTCAGGAGACTCTACAAAAGATAATTAATGAGGGTAGCGGAGGATTGATCTGCATTATACTTTAAAAACGTTAGTAAGATAATGATATTCGTATTGTCTCTCTTAATCAGATAGACTATTAAATATAAGGGAATAGAGACAAAAACACAGAAATTATGGTATCTTGCTAAACATTGGACTTAATAGAATAATGGATACCATAATTTCTTATAAATTCAATTTGCATATGAATAATAAATATTTCTTGACTTTATATAGTGTTTGGCACTATTATTAAGTTGTAATGTTTTTTTGTTGAACGAGCCTAGTGGGAAAAATTACATATATGTAACTTTTGGTTTTACAGCCTTCTAGTGGTCTTATTGTTTATAAATGTAAATTGTTTATTTCTTTAAAAAACTGCTACTCTCAGTTGAGTTTGATTAAGTATATTTATGATAACATAACTGAAAATTGTATAGATGGGGAAACTTTGTAGAGTTCAGTGTTGAAAAATAGATAAATATAGAAAAAAACGGACTATATTGAAGAAAAATGGCAGTGATTTGCCTATATTATAATATATTGCTTTAAAATAGCATTATTTTACGTTGTATTTTTGGGGAAAAGTTAATAATATTATTTATTATATAAGTAATATTAGTGTCATTAGAATTCAGAATATACAAAAAACTTAATAGGAGTTAATGCGTAAGCTGACTTAAATTTATATAAACCAAAAGATTCTTATTTAGTCAAAGTATAAAGTATTGTTATGCTGAAATCGGGTAAGTGATAGTTGATACAATAATATATTTATAGAAATGATTATACAATCTTACATAATTAACTTGTATAGAAGTTGAATTTTTTACTGATTTGATTTAAAATATGATTAAGTGATTATTCCATACCAATTTACATATAAAGCGTTTGTATGGTTTAATAAAGAAAACTTAAAAAACAAGGGGGACAAAAAAATGAATAGTAAGTTTTTAAGAAGAGCTGCATCCTTAGCAGTAAGTAGTCTTATGATTACTTCGCTAATGGCAGGTTGCAACCCTGGGAAAGATCCAAATCCAGATAAGACAACTGAGCCAACACAAGCACCGGTAGCTACAGATGCAGACCAGCCTGCTAAAAAACCAGAAGACTTTACTGGTAAAATTACTTTCGGACACTTCAATGATGATGAAGCATCAAAACTCGTTGAGGCATTCAAGAAAAAGTATCCTAATGTAGAAGTTGAATTGCAAGTTACAGCAGATACAGATGGTGCTTATCAAACATTATTGACTTCTTCATTGAGAACCGGCGAGGACGTTCCTGACGTATATGCATCAGAAGTAGCTTTCGTTAAGCGATTTGTTAATATCGCCGATGGTTACGAAGATCTTACTGCACCGCCTTATAATGCAGAAGAATTAAAAACTAAATTAGTTCCTTACACAATTGATATCGGTAAGAGTGATGACGGAAAAATCAGAGCATTATCCCATCAAGCAGCAGCAGCAGCTGTAGGCTATAAAAGAGCAATGGCTACAAAATATCTTGGAACAGATGATCCTGCAAAAATAAGTGAAATGTTCTCTTCTGCTGATAAAATTATTGAGACAGGGAAGAAGCTTAAAGAAGCAAGTGGTGGAAAAGCAAAACTATTCCCAGGAATGGCTGAGTTAATGAGGATGTATTTAGGTGCTCGTGATAAGGCTTGGGTAGAAGATGGAAAATTGACTATAGATCCAAAAATTGAAGAATTCGTAGACACTGCTAAGAAATTGAGAGAAGCAGGTGCTGAAGGTGAATTGGAAGCATGGTCTCCTCAATGGTCAG
>CAYXPB010000110.1:0-15645 GCA_964466645.1 uncultured Acetivibrio sp.
TTTACAGTAATTATACCTGCAATAGATGCACAAATAGTTGCAACCCATATAGTACCTATAATTTCTGTCGGATTTTTAGAACCCGCTGCTGCACGGACTGCTATAACTGTAGCAGGAATGAATTGTATACAAGCCGTATTCAATACCAAAAACATACTCATTTCATTTGTTGCAGTGTCCTTATTCCTGTTAAGCTTCTGCAATTCCACCATAGCTTTCAATCCCAATGGAGTAGCAGCATTACCTAGTCCTAAAAAGTTAGCTACAAGATTCATAACAATAGCTCCTGATGCAGGATGATCTTTAGGTATTCCCGGAAATAGAAATTTCAGTATAGGTCTTACCGCCCTCGAAATCATTCTGATGACACCACTCTTTTCAGCAACACCCATCAATCCTGTCCATAGACACATTATCCCAAGTAATCCTATGCTCAGTTCAATAGCGGCTTTTGAAGAATCTACAACAGCTTGAGTAACCGCATCCACTCTTCCGCTTAAAATACCGACAATAATACCAAAAACCAGCATTCCAAACCAAATATAGTTAAGCAATACAAAAACCTCATATTTTAAATTTACATAAAGCGATTTAAAAAATCACCTTAACCTAAATAATTTATATGAGGCTTTCAGAATATATATACTATCCTTATATAGTGTTTTAGAAAAATACTTTACATTCTTTTTCTTATAGTATGAGAAATCATTTACATCTAACTATTTTAATAAAGTTCCTTAATACAAAATACTGTTTGAATCAACATAATAAATCCTGATTCTCTTAGCCCAAATCTTTTGGATTATTATAACAGCAACACTTCGTTGCTATTTTTTCGTAATATGTTTTTGTATAATCAGTTCGATTACCTTATAAATTTTGGAATTGCCAGTTAAATCTTGGTATATCAGCGGTAGTTAATGTCATTCTATGAAGTAAACACTACAATACTAAATAACTTACATACCTATTTTTAGGCGTTCTAGCCTATTTCATAAGGTTTTGCTTAAAATTCATAGTATTATATTACAATTTGACCACAAATTATTATTAATTTTTTTATTTTTTTTAAAATTACCTGTTGACTATTATTGGCATTTATGGTACTATGAAATTGCAAAGTTTGTCGAATACTGTAACATTTGAAGGAGGATTCAATGATGAAATCTACTGGTATTGTAAGAAAAGTTGATGAACTAGGAAGAGTTGTACTACCTATCGAATTAAGAAGGACTTTAGACATTGCTGAGAAGGATGCTCTTGAGATCTATGTTGATGGTGCTACTATCATACTCAAGAAATACGAGCCTGCTTGTATTTTCTGCGCTGATGCTAAAGATGTTTCTGTTTACAAAGGCAAAAACATCTGTCCTGATTGCATGAGAGAATTAAAGAAATAACTATTTCTTAAAATAATCGGAGTTTGTTTATGCAAACTCCTTTTATTTTTGCCCTTATATACTTTATTCGACAAATCAATCACAACTTAGCTGTTTGTATAAAAGAATTCACCAATACCTGTAAGTTAAACTCTTTAAAAGAAAGTTTTAAAGCGCAAACTTGCTATAATAATGCTTTATAAACTTCTCTCTTGCTTATTCCCCTATCTTCCGCAACCTTTTTCATTGCATCCTTTTTATCAAGGCCCTCATCCATGTATAATTCCAAATGTTCTTCAAGCTTCATATTATCCCAAGACTTTTTTTGGTTTGCTGTTATCTCATCCTCACTAACGCCTTCAACCATAACTACAAATTCTCCTTTTGGAGATTGTTCTTCATATTTATCTATCGCTTCTTTAATATCACACCTTATAATTTCTTCAAATTTTTTTGTAAGTTCCCTTGCAAAGACAACTTTTCTGTTTCCAAAGGCCTTATACAAGTCCTTTAAAGTATGCACAAGTTTGTGGGGAGCCTCATAAAAAACTATCGTGCGTACTTCATTCTTTAGTGAATCTAGTCTTTCTTTTCGAATTCTTTTATTCATGGACAAAAATCCTTCGAACGCAAATCGTCCCGAGGGTAGTCCTGAAACAATCAGTCCGGAAACAGCTGCGACCGGTCCAGGTATTGCTGTAACCTTGATATCCTTTTCAACACAAAGCTTAACCAAATCTTCGCCAGGGTCGGAAATGCCTGGAGTCCCAGCATCCGAAACTAAAGCAATATTTTTCCCTTCAAGAAGCTGACTTAAAAGGTAATTTCCCTTTTCCCTCTTGTTATGTTCATAATAACTTACAAGACTTTTCTTAATTTCAAAATGATTTAAAAGCTTAATAGTGTGCCGCGTATCCTCTGCTGCAATAAAGTCAACTTCCTTTAGCGTTCTAATAGCTCTTAAAGTTATATCTTCAAGATTTCCTATGGGTGTTGCAACAAGATATAGTATTCCTTTGCTATCCAATTTCAGTTACCTCTCTACAATATATTTCATTAATCTCTTTCGAGTACTTACCTTCTTCATCATAAACATAAAGAGGCTCCATCATTTTCAGTTGCGGACGCCCCTGCCTTGTACCTTTAATTAGTATAAGATTGGCCTTTTTGTAATGAGACGGATGCACAAACCTTATGTATTTAGGCTCAATAGAAAAATTTCTCATTAACCATATTATATCTACAAGTCTGTCGGGCCTATGTACCATAGCAAATTGCCCTCCCGGCACTAAGAGCTTAGAAGCAGACCTAATAACATCTTCTAGCGAGCACAAAATCTCATGCCTTGCTATAGCTTTAGTATCACTCGTATTTACTATTCCGCCACCTTGATTCATATATGGCGGATTTGATACAACAATATCAAAACTTGATGCCCCAAAAAGACCAACACTCTCCTTAATATCCCCACAGACAATTTTAACCCTGTCTTCAAGGCAATTCATTTTTACGCTTCTGCCTGCCATTTCTGCAATTTCTTCTTGGATCTCAAGTCCAACAATGGATGTTGCCTCAGTCTTTCCTGCAAGAAGTATGGAAATAATTCCTGTACCTGTACCTAAATCAATAACGGAATTCCCCTTTTTTACATCTGCAAAATTTGCAAGCAAGACAGAATCAAGTCCGAAACGAAAAGCCTTGTCTTTTTGGATAAGCTTAAGACCTTTATATTGTAAATCATCTATTTTTTCATTTTTCATTAATTGAATATTCAAGACAAAATCAACCACCTAAATATATAAATAATGCATGTTTTTGAACTTAACCGCCCTTCGGGCGAACTTTCAAAATGCAAATTCCTATACTATCAAGTTATCTGTTGGAAATGACCTTTAAAAACATTAAATTGATGTATGCAGCAAAAAAGGAGCCAGCTTAAGACCTTATCCCCACTAGACTCCCCATTCACTATTACTATTTCTGCTTAGGAGCATCTACAGGACAAACATTTGCACAAGCTCCACATTCTATACAAGCATCTTCATCAATTACATAACAGCTATCACCAGCCGAAATACAAGATACCGGACACTCTGGCTCACAAGCGCCACAACTGATACATGCTTCAGTTATAAAATATGCCATTTTAGGTACACCTCCTAATAATTATTAAGCTAAAAAAATACAAAAACCGCTTTCTCATTTTACCATCAATTCAGAAGAAATGAAACCACTTTTTATAAAATTAGAACTTATTTTTCATAACTAGTCCATTTATTCCATATCGCAACGAAATCTGTAACAAAACAACAATTGTTACAAAACACATTCTTTTTGAAAAGAATTGTATAGCCTAATCTTCAAGGTGCTTCAAATCATCAATATTTATCCCCGGTTCTAAGTCATCCTCATTTACAACATCCTTAATTATCTTTAGCTGACTTGCATTGTATACCTTCAAATCAGTATCATTACCTTTGTCAAGTTTTACTTTAATTAATTCCTTAAGCAAACTTATTCCCATTACAAGACCCTGACCGTCAGGAGTCTCAACAATAGCACCCTCTTTAGGCACACGGGTTATAATTTCCTCATAGGCATCCTGCTCGTATTTCAGACAACACATCAATCTTCCGCATGCACCGGATATTTTTGTAGGGTTTAATGACAAACCTTGCTCTTTAGCCATCTTTATAGATACAGGCTGAAAATCGCCCAAAAAGGCATTGCAACACAAAACCCTTCCACACACGCCAAGACCACCCATCATCTTTGCCTCGTCTCTAACACCTATCTGACGAAGTTCGATTCTAGTCCTAAATACCGATGCAAGGTCTTTTACCAGTTCTCTAAAATCTACTCTTCCATCGGCAGTAAAGTAAAACAACACTTTATTGTTATCAAAGGTGTATTCTACGTCTATCAGCTTCATTTCAAGCTTATGATCATCTATCTTTTGTAAGCATATATTAAGAGCTTCTTTTTCTTTTCTAGAGTTTTCCTCAAAGTGCTTTTTGTCTTCCTCATCCGCCACCCTTATAACATTTTTTAGGGGGGAAACTATTTGTTCCTCAGGAACATCTGTATTTGGAACAACAACAAGTCCAAATTCTATTCCTCTTGCTGTTTCTACAATAACATTTTCATTTAACTCTATATTAAACTCGCCAGGATCAAAATAATAAATTTTGCCGGCTCTTTTAAACCTTACTCCAACCACCTTTACCATTATATCTATTCCTCCTGAAGTTTCATCAGCATAACCTCTATAACTAATTGATAATTGGCATTCTGTTTTATATTTCTACGTGTATCTTCAATTGCAGCGATATTTCTAATAAGCTTATCTATTTCAAACCCATCCACATTATCTAATATAATATCCTTTTTATCTGAATTAATCAATATATTTTCATTACCAGTCTTTTTAGTAATTAGCAAATCCCTATAAAAGATAAGCATTATGTCCAGTATTGAATCTATATTATCTTTGTTTTCTTCAAAAAAGCCATAAATATCAAAAATCTCTATAAGCTTTGAGTTTCTCAACCTTAGTATAACTTCTAAAGCTTTATCCCTATTTATTCTAAAATCTTCAGACTCAACCAACTCAATTGCCTTACCAGGCACACCGTCGGCATAGGAAACAACAAAATCAACACCTGACAATTCGTCCCCTTTTATTTTTTGAATGCAAGTTTTTACTTCCTCATTGGTATTCTTCCTAAAATTATATAAAATACTTCTAGATCTTATAGTTTCTAAAAGACTGTTACTATTTGCGGCAGTTAAAATTATAACTGCATATCTCGGTGGCTCTTCTAAAGTCTTAAGCAGACAATTCTGCGCCTGAACGGTCATCTTGTCTGCTTCTGCAATCAAATATACCTTTTTTGCAGCATACAACGGTCTAATGGAGATATCCTTCTGCATTTTTCTGATATCGTCAACACTTATGCTTGTACCCTCTGCCTCTACAACATAAAAATCAGGATTTGTACTGCTTTCAAAAAGCCGGCAAGACTGGCAGTTTTCACATCGGATAAAAGAATTGCGCTCAGCACAAAGCAGGGCTGCAGCAAAAATCTTTGCAACCATCCTTTTGCCGATCCCCTCAGGTCCTGCAAAAATATAAGCATGTCTTGAAGAATCGTCCTTTAATACAGCCTTCAAAGCGTTTACAATCTCATTTTGTCCAATAATATCGCTAAAATTCACATTACACCCCATATTTTTAAAAAGTTACAGAGAAATATCCAGAACCAATCCCCTTATATCCTCTACTCTCTGCAAAATTTTAATATTATCCTTTTCTGCACTCAGTACATCTTTCGTGAGTTCTTCAAGCTCTGAATTGATCTTTTTTACAGTAGCATATACTCTATGTCTTCCTCTTCGATCAATAAAGCTTTCCTTTGAAAACTTCTGGGAATTATTTAGAGTTTCATCCAAAAACTCGCTTATAAGCTTTTTATAAACTTTTAATTCCCTTAAATCCACCTTTTTCCCAAGCTTTTCACCCTGGTCGGTAATCTGGTTAATCAGATACTTGATTCGCTCTTCAACATTGTGCTTCTCTACTCTTCTAATCTGACTATAGAATTCATTGCCGTTAACATCCGAGGGTTTCTTTTGTTCCCCGCCCAACACCTCAGCTATATTCGCTGAACTATTCAAACCGTCTCTTATCTTCATAAAGCACCTCTCAAATACTCCAACATTTTTTGCTTTAAATATAAGAACAACATAAACCTTTCTTTATGTTATATCGGCATTATTCCTTAGTTATTATACCATAAAATCAGTTCAGGTAATTTTAGCCTTAGGTGATTCCTAAAAAAACAACTTGTCAATTGGTGTTTCAAAAAAACTGATTTTATTGGGTTGGAACTTTGAATATTTATTAATGATTTTTTTGAAACACCTTAATCACAACAATCTTTTGCCCATTAAGGTATTGGTGTTAAGGTACAAATATATCTCTTCATGTATCTGCTCAATTGATTTAATTTTACCATTTTCAACACATTCAATCCTTATCCAGTTATACTTTTCAGCGATTTCTCTCGAGTTATTATATGAGGCCCTTAGATAATCAAAATCTTTCTCGTGAATATCCTTTTGAGCTTTCCCTGTAATTTTGTTGTTTCTAGTTTCCATTAATCTTATGCTATACTCAGGCGGCATATCCAAAAAGAAAACATAGTCAGGGGTAGGTAGTCCAAATTTAACAAACTCTAAGTCCCATAGCCAATTTAAATATTCGCTTTTTGGGTTTGGGTTGGAGATTTTGGCTGCTTGATGAACCATGTTAGAAGTTACGTATCTATCAGCAATAATAATTCTACCGTCAATGTACAATTGTTCCCATTCTTTTTTGTAAGAAGCAAATCTATCAACTGCATAAAAGGTTGAAGCAACATACGGGCTTACGTCGCTTGCAGAGGCTCCGAATTCTCCATTTAAATACATTTTTACAAGAGCAGAGGAATCACTCTTATAATTCGGGAAATCTATCTTTGTTACCTTGCATTTTTCATTTATAAGCCTACTATAGAGCATCTCTGTTTGAGTGGCTTTGCCACTTGAATCGCTACCTTCAATAATTATTAAAACACCTTTCATTTTGGCCTCCGAATATAGATAATTATGTGGATAAGGGCATTTCGAAAAATGGCCTATATAATATTTAGGTTATAAAGCCAGCAAATTTTTGGAATGGCGATTGATCAGTTATTTTTGCGATTACCTAAACACTTATAATTATTTCATTATAATATTTCAGCTTATTGTTTTCAAACTTTTTTAATAGGTGGGGGTGCAGCTTTTTTAAATGGTACTTTTGTCTACTCTTGGTTAGTCTTATATAGTGATGTACTGCACAAAAATATATTTATATAATATATAACTTAAGCTAGGACTTCAATATCCCAATTATCTGTTACTCCATTTACAGTTCCTCCGGCTTCAATGACGTTAGTTATATATTCAACTGCTTCTAGGGTAATAAACTCGCCTGGGCATACTACTGGAACACCAGGGGGATAAGGCGTTATTATATTTTTACTTACTTTGCCTACAGACTCTGTGAGCTTTCTTTTTTCGCACTTACATTGCATCACTTTATCTGGCGAAACAGCTTGGGGAGGTATTACGACTTCTTTAATGTTAATGTCAGTGAGTTTTGTTGAGTTTTTGAATTGCTTATCAATTTCATTTAGGGCTAAGTATAGACTTTCAAACTCTTTTCTTCCATCAGCTACAGTGGCAATACAAACTATGTTGTATAAATCAGACATTTCAACTTGAATATTGAAATCAGTTCTTAGAATCTTTTCTATAGCGAAACCGGTCTTACCTGTATTTTTGACATTAACGACAAGCCTAGTCTTATCTATATCTTTTGATAATAAAGGATGTGCAGACATGATTTTGTAATCGGTATTTTCATAGAGCATGCTCTCAAAACGGTTGATCTCATTCAATAAATTCTCAATCAGTTCACTTCCGTAATTTTCCATTATTGCCCTTGAGATATCCAAAAAGGCCATAATGATATACGATGGGCTGGAGGTTTGAATTAAGCGCAACACAAAATTAACCCTGTCTATGTCAACCTGGGTTCCCTTTATATGGATATATGCTCCTTGAGTCAATGCGGGCAGTGTTTTATGGGCACTTTGAATACACACATCAGCACCCTCATCCAATGCACAACAAGGAAGGCTCGATGAAAACTTCAAGTGAGCTCCATGGGCCTCATCAACTATTAAAAGTTTATTACAGGAGTGAACCACATCACAAATTGCACCAATGTCTGAACATAGGCCATAGTAATTTGGACGTGTTATAACAACTCCAATTGCGTCAGGATTATTTTTAATCGCCTGCTCAACAGTTGAAGGTAACATTAATGAAGATACACCAAATAAACTGTCATATTCCGGTGCTATGTAAATCGGCGTAACCGAAGCGAGCATCATTGCACCAATGACCGATTTATGACAATCCCTAGAAACTATCAACCTGTCTCCTGGTTTACACAAGCCTAAAATAGCTGCATGCACACCACAAGTCGATCCATTCACCAAAAAAGAAGTATAATCAGCTCCAAAAGCCTTTGCTGCGAGGTCTTGTGCTTCTTTTATAACACCATGCGGGAAATGAAGATTATCAAGCCCAGGAATTTCAGTCATATCAAGCAGATGTAAATCATTTAAAAACCTGTGTGGTATGCCTTTTCCGAACTTATGCCCAGGCATATGGAATGGAATCGGACTTGATTTTACGTACTTCCTTAATGCGTTAAATATTGGAGAATAAATATTGTCTATGGTTCTTCCCCCTAAATAAAAACAAAGGATTTATTTATTTTTCTATCAACCAAACTGAAGTAATTCTATGTGCAGGGAACATGTCCTGAACTATCTGTCTTGCTTCTTTGATGTTTGCTGCACCAACTTCTTCAATCTCCTTTGTGTCAAACTTAGAACAGTTTTTCTTTTCCGTGTGCCAAACACGGTATCTTTTCTTTCTAGCTTTTTCTTGCATTTTACTACCTCTTACAATTATTACTTTATTATAATTATAACACTAGTTAGAAAAAATTACATTGTTTTATTAAAAATTCTTTGTTTTTTGTTCTAAGAGTCCTATACATATAGTCACTATTGCTTATTGCTGTATTTTGGTCAACCATAATATAATTGTTATGTAAACCATTATGAGGAGGTTAATTTATGAACTCAAAAAAGTTATATCGTACGTTTCTTTCTTTTATCCTTGTTTTTGTTTTAATATTTAGCTCTATTAATGCTTTTGCAGCACCTAAATCAAAAACAAATGGTAATACCAGCATAAAAGTTCAGTTCTATAATTACTATACATCCTCTTCCATCAATACTATCTATCCCGAATTTAGAATTTATAATATCGGCAATACTACTATAAGCCTTTCTTCAATTAAGGTAAGATATTATTACACAATTGATGGCGATAAATCTCAAAATTTTTGGTGTGATTGGTCAAATAAAGGTAGTCAATATGTAACAGGCAGCTTCAAAAAGTTGTATACTCCTTTAACTAATGCAGACAGTTATCTTGAAATTGGGTTCACAAAAAAAGCAGGATCATTAACTGCCGGTACATATGCAGAAGTTCAATCTAGAATTTCTAAGTCTGATTGGTCTTACTATACTCAAACAAATGATTACTCCTTTAACAACACTTCAACATCTTATATAGACTGGTCCAAAACTACAGGCTATATAAACGGTACTCTTGTGTGGGGAACTGAACCACTCCCTATAGCGCCAACAAGTTCACCAACTCCAATCGCTACTGCCACTCCAACACTCACTGGCACTATTACTCCTACTGCAATACCAACGTCAACGTCAACACCGACTTCTACGCCGACTTCTACTCCTATTCCTACTTTAGTACCGACAAAAAAAATTCTTGGATTTACAACCTACTACTATTCAGGTGATAAATCTTCATATAACTCAATGGTTAACAACTCAAGTTACATTGATAAGATATCAACAGCCACACACATAACGGATGGATACGGAAATATAACTGGAATCCTTCCGACCGAACAAATAAATTATGCGAACTCCAATAATATCGTTCCAACTCTTCTGGTAGGAAATAATTTTAGCGGTGATATTGCCAAAGCCCTTCTTGAAAGTTCAACCAACAGAAACAACTTCAAAACCAACTTGTTAAATATACTTAAGACCAATAATTATAAAGGAGTTAACATTGATATAGAAGGTATATATAGTTCCAACATAAATCACTATACAACATTCCTTGGTGAAATTTATTCAGCTTTAAAACCACTAGGTTATGTAATCTCAGTATCAGTGCCTGCCAAAACCACTGACAACCCGAACTATACCTGGAATTACGCCTATGACTATGCTGCTATTTCAAATTATGCCGACTATATACTTCTGATGACCTATGACGAACATTATCCGGGTGGTACAGCAGGACCTGTTGCTTCCATCGGTTGGGTTACCAACGTTATAAAATATGCCACAACTGTTATACCAAAAGAAAAGATTTACTTTGGCCTTGCTGCATACGGTTATGATTGGTCTAGCAATGGTACAAAAGCCTACTCGATTAATGGATGTTACAACCTTGCTGTCAGTAACGGTGCTACAATTCATTGGGATAGCATCTCAAAATGCCCTTACTTTAATTACACTGATTCTAATGGAATTGCCCATACAGTATGGTTTGAAAATTCTATGAGCATTGAATATAAGTTAGATCTCGTTAATTCTTATGATTTAGGCGGTGTAGGAATATGGCGCCTTGGTCTCGAAAACTCGGATTATTGGAATGTGATTAAATCAAAAATCAGATAAAGCAATTAAAAGCGAAGGGGCACCTAGCCTCTTCGCTTTTATCCGTATTTTAGCACAAATGATATGTGATGGGCATGGTAAACTCAAGTTGAATAATAGTTATAATAGCATATTTTTACTTCGAATTTTTTTTGCCAAGGGAAATATCTGTATATCCATGAATTATTTCATAATTTCGCTGTAACACTCCTTTACCTCTCCAGCTAAAAGCTCTATCCCTATATCTTCTTAAAAACTCTTTATTTGAAATTTGTTTGAGCTCTTCATATTCTATTTTGTACTTAAGATTTTGTTTAAACTCTTTTATTATTGTTTCTTTTACATTTTCATTGTGGGGACAAACATCCTGGCAAACATCACAACCCCATATCAAATGGTGTCTCTTCAAAATTTCTATATCTTCTCCAGTAAGCTCTTCCTTCTTTTGAGTTATATATGATCTGCATTTAAAAGAATCAATAGTAAAGTCACCTAAAATACACTGTCCAGGGCATTTTTTCACACAATTAAAGCACTGATAACAAGTTCTGTTTTGAGGTTTATCCGGTTCGAAAGGATAATTATTTATCAGATATCCTATAAAAACATAGGAACCATATTTATCGGTTATTATGTGGTTATTAATCCCATAAAAGCCTAGACTAGCCTTATATGCCAAATAACGTTCAGTAAGTGGACCGTTATCCGCAAAAGCTTTATAATTAAACCCTTGAATGCTTGTCTTCAAAAACATTCCTATCATCTCAAGTTTCTCTCGGACTATAATGTGATAATCCAGACTGTAGGCATATTTGGACAAATTGGCTCCTTCAAAAGTACCGCAATAGTACGGAAATAAACAAACTATTACCGATTTCGCATCCTCTAATGTCAGGCTTGGATCAACCGCTTTTTCCAAACTCCCTTTCTCAAAAACCTTTGAAAGCTCTTTATTAGTCCTCTTTTGTAATATATCTCTAAAGTCATTATACGGACCTGAAGATACAATACCAACATATTCAATGCCTATTGATTTACAAAATTCAATTAAAACTTTCTTCATCTATCTTTCACCTATTTTTTTACCACCTTTGATTACTTTGATTTCTACTTCCTGTTTTTCTACTTTGGAAGAAAGGTCATTTACTGCGTTTTCAACAGCTACAACTTTATTGCGTATTCCGGTTTATCTGGACAGCAAATCCGAAGGCATCTGGACAGAATTCCGGCAATATACGGACAGGCATTCCGGGAACATCTGGACACTTGTCGAATGATTTAATAATATATTTTTAATTTGTTTTTTTCAATAGCTATTTTAGTATTTATATAATATTATCCTGTAAACAATGTAAACTTGTGTAAACAATAAATCATTAATTTGGGTTAGTAAGATAGCAAGAAAAAAATAACCCGATATCTTTTTGGAGACCGGGTGTATTTGATTATTGTTATGATTTCTTTGGCGTTGTAGAAGATTTTGTAATGTTTTTTTAGTGGTTTTTAACGTTTTTTGCTCCTCAATCATACCAAGTAGTTCTTGTACCTTTGTTGTATATGCTTTCTGAGTAGACTCTAGAGTTCCTTGGCAGATCTTTTTAATTTCAAGTATTTCTTTTTCTTTCTGAATTTCTTGTAGTCCAAGTTTATAGGCTAGCTCAGCTTGATATACTTTTTTTGATTCTGTCAGCTGGTTATTAAGACAGGATTTTTCCTTGTCATTTTCTAAAAGCTTCAATTCAGCTGACTGCCTGGCTTCTTTTTCCTCTTCCAGTTGTTTTCTAATACTGTCTATCATACTTTTGTATTCTTTGTATTCTACAAGAAGCCCAGTTAAAGTCTCATTCTTTTCTCTGTATTCAAGTACTAAGGCTTTGTTTGCTGCGTTGACCTCATCAAGATTAGCATATTGTTCACAAATATTTTTGTATTGTTCTTTGAATTGTTCGGCCTCTTGTTCATGTTTTACTATCTTTTCTTCATACATTTTTATGCGGCTGTTGAAAACTGAAACCATCTCATCTTTTTCATTAAATTTTAACTCAAATTCTTCATCTTTTTGTTTCTGAAAGTTCGTAATTCTTTCACAAAGATTTATAAAAATATTATGTATTCTTGCTGTTATTTGAGTGAGTTCATCTATATCAGATTCCATTAATGGCTGCAATTCTTTTGCAGCTTTAAGTTCATAAGCCTGTATAACCTGTGTCAAAAACTCTTTAGAATTAAGACCTGACTCTGTAATCATATTTGATATTCTTTCCTTCATATCTTCAGGTATTCTTACACTCCATGTTGCATCCATTTATATTACCTTCCTTTCAATGTTTACATTATTAGATTCTGCAAACCTTGTGTTTACTGATGTTTACATGTTTACACAGGTAAACATCAAATATCACTTCCAGCGTTTTTGTCCTCATTCCATCCTAAATGAGACTGCTTTGCTTTTTCAGCCATTACTGCACGCATGGACTTTTTAGCATCTAAAGGAAGAATATATGCATTATGAATGACCCTATCCATTATGGCATCTGCAATAGTAGGGTCAGAGAATAAATCATACCATTGAGAGTGTGGTATCTGCCCTGATAATATCGTAGAACCCTTATTGTACCTCGACTCGGCTATTTCAAGTATATCCCTGCTATCTTCAAGCGTATATGTCTTAAGTCCAATATCATCAAGTATCAATAATTTTATTTTTTGTATTTGTGCAAAGAATTTTGAGTATTTGTTTGAGGTCTTTGCTTCCTGAATCTCTAAAAGCAACTCTGGAACACGATAGTATTTAACAGTATATCCAAGACGACATGCTGCATTCCCAAAAGCACAGGCTAGATACGTTTTCCCTGAACCTGTTTTTCCGCTAATAACAATATTGAGCTTTTGTTCTATGTATGAGCACGTGGAAAGAGTATTTATTGTTTTTTTATCGATTACTCTGTCAGTAGAATAGTTAACGTCTTCAATACAAGCATTCAAACCAAGTGTTGCACTATTTAACAACCTTTTTATACGTGCATTTTTCTTTGTTAGCCATTCCTTTTCCACCATTATTCCAAGACGATCTTCAAAGGATAGCTCTCTTAAGTTGCTGTCAGGATCACATAACATTCTTGCCATCGTTTTTAGTTTCAAATCCTTAAGCTTTTCCACAGTAGGGTTATTAAGCATTTAAGCCACCCCCTGCGTAAGCACTGCTGCCTCTGACGTTTTCGTGGAATACTATTTTATCAGGTTCTTCTCTATCAGAGCTTTTATTATTTTTAGCTGTAATTTGTTTAAATATCATGCTAAAATACTTATATGAGTAGGTTCTCTTATCAAGTGCTTCCTGACAAGCACTTTCCATAATTTCAGGTGGAAATTCTTTACCGAGCCTCATAATCCCCATGCAGGCTCGGTAAGCCTGTATAGGATATTCACGACTTTCAAGCACATGCTTTATTAACTCCTTGGTATTTGGTCCTATTTTATCAGCCCATGCCAAGAAACGTTCTGTACTCCATCCAGAAACAATTTTATGTTCTTCTGGCATATGCTCTGGAAGAGTTTTATACCGTTTTAACTTATTGTAATTACGTTGATGTACCGCTATTCTTTCATTGCCTATAAATATTTCAACTATCTTAGAAGTTGCACGTACGAAGCTTGGCTGTCCTACATATATATGTGGAACACTGTAGAAAAAACCATCATCATATTCAACATGATAATTAAATTGTACCTTTGTTTGTTTCCATTCAGAATATTCATATTCAGTTGTAGGTAAGGGTTTTAATAACGGCTTATCCAACATTTTAAATGCAGTAAGCCTATTACCTTCCACCTTTTGAAAAGGACGTAAAATAAATTTATCCAGCTCTTCTTTCAGTGCTTGATTAATTTCGTGCAGGCTAAAGAATTGTCTATTCCTTAATGCAGCAATGATTCTTCTGGATACATTACCAACCATGTTTTCGTCAGCTCCTTTGTCACGAGGGCTATACGGTCTGGCAGGTAAGATTACCGTTCCATAATGTTTAGCCATTTCGTTATAACTTTTATTAAGGTCTGGGTTAAAGAGATCGGTTTTAGTTACCGCTGTTCGTGTATTATCAGGAATAGTTATTCTTGGGACACCATTAAAGTGATTGTATGCCCTTACATGTGCATCAATCCAGTTTGGAAGTTTAGTGTCACTATATGCGTAGATAAAAGGATATGAACTTGCGGGCAAAACCGCTACAAATATGTATGCTTTCTTTACTTCTCCGGTCAATGGAACAACGTAAGACATTGTTGTTCCTGCCCAATCCACCTGTACTTCTTCTCCCGCAACATGCTCAATGTGCATTGTTAAATTGTTATCTTTTTTGAAATTTCTGTAGCGTTCACAGAATTGAGTATACATTATGCCTTCAGGGTGTTGCTCTTTATACTCTTCCCATAGCAGCATCAATGTTACATTCTTTTTCTTCATTTCATAAAAAATGCACTGCATATCAGGCTCTGTCACTTCGCTCTTGCTGTTTACTGGTGGATACAACAAAGACATTAATTGCTTGTCACTGTGTTCAATCGGCCAAGTTATTTCAGCCTTTTCTGCTCGTTTAAGCACGTCTGCAACTGTACTTTTACCACAGTTGATGATTTTACCTATTTCTCTTAATGATAGACCTGTTTCATGTTTTAATTTCAGAATTTCTCTTGCTTTTAGCATGTCAATCCTCCTCATCGGGTTTGCCCCCTTTAATTAGTTAGTTTTAATTAAAGGGTAACAAAAATTTTATTAAACCGACAAGGTGTCCGAATGTGCCGTTATGTTGTCCGAATACATTCGTTACACTGTCCGAATGTATTCGTTATGATGTCCGGATAATCCCGGAATAGGTGTCCGGATGGTGCCGAAATACGCA
>CAYXPB010000111.1:0-7891 GCA_964466645.1 uncultured Acetivibrio sp.
TTACTTCCATTCCTTTGGAAAAACGTCCCGAGCAAATTCTCATAAAAGCTATTCTGTCTCTGTGGGCAGGGTTCATATTTGCCTGTATCTTGAAGACAAAAGCAGTGAACTTGTCCCATTCCGGATCGACTTCACCGGTAGATGAGTTCTTAACACCTGGTTTTGGAGCTAGTGTAAGAAACTCTTCTAAGAAAGGCTGAACACCAAAATTGGTCATGGCACTTCCGAAGAAAATTGGAGTTAATTCACCTTTAAGCAGTTTTTTCTTGTCGAATTCGTTGCCTGCCATATCTAAAAGATCAATATCTTCGCACAGTTTATTATGATAGTGATCTCCCAAAAGATCAGTGAAAATTTTGTCATCGACGCTTCCTTTATTTGACGAAACGGCAGATTGACCATGGTTACCGCCTTCGAATAGCTCAATCTGTTTGAGTTTCCTGTTGTAAACGCCCTTAAAGTCGCCATCGGTACCTATGGGCCAATTCATTGGATAGGAGTGAATTCCGAGAACATTTTCGATCTCTTCCATAAGCTCAAAAGGGTCTTTTGAAGCCCTATCCATTTTGTTTACAAAAGTGAATATTGGAATACCTCTCATTTTACAAACATGAAAGAGTTTTATGGTTTGTGCTTCCACACCCTTTGCACCGTCAATAAGCATTACAGCACTGTCGGCTGCCATAAGAGTACGGTAAGTATCTTCACTGAAGTCTTGGTGACCGGGGGTATCAAGTATATTTATACAAAATCCTTCGTATTCAAACTGCATAACACTTGACGTAACAGATATACCTCTCTGTTTTTCGATTTCCATCCAGTCAGAAACTGCGTGCTTGTTGGCTTTTCTTGCTTTTACCGAACCGGCAAGTCTTAAGGCACCGCCATATAATAGAAGTTTTTCTGTTAATGTGGTTTTCCCTGCGTCAGGGTGTGATATAATAGCGAAAGTCCTTCTTCTATCTACTTCTTTAGAAATAATTTCCTTAATATTCGACATTTATTAATACCTCTTATAAAATCAGTTTTTTAGCAAGTTTCATTGTATATTATAGACATATATCATGTCAATTAATAAAAAGCATTAACACATTTTACAGAGTCTAAGGATGCGTATGATATTAAAACAATTATTAGGATTTTCCACAGTAAAAGAGGGATTTTTTTTAATATATAGAATAATTGTAATTATAGACTGAGTAAGTTATGCCGTTTCAAAAAACAACCTATACAATATTTAAGGCATAAAGCACAGCATGATTTTTTGAAACGGTAATTGACCGATTGTTTTTTCGAATTACGTTACAAAATATAAAAACAAGGGGAATTATAATATGAGAGAGAGCAATATGGATTTAATAAAATTAACTTTTCCTGATGGAAGCGAAAGGGAAGTTGTTGAAGGAATATCATTGCTCGAATTGAGCAAAGACTGTGTGAGGGATTACAAATCTATAATAGTTGCTGCAAAAGTTGATAATGATATTAAAGAATTGAGCTATCATTTATATAATAATGCGAATATTGAATTCATAGATCTGACTAAAGATGATGGAATGAGGATCTACAGGAGAAGTCTTAGTTTTGTTTTAATTAAGGCGGTTAACGACCTTTATCCAGATAGAGAAGTAATAATAAACCATTCAATAAGCAAAGGCATATTCTGTGAGATCAATGGCGACACACCTCTTACAGATGAAGAAGTGTCAAAAATTGAAGCTAGAATGAAGGAACTGATAAAGCAAAAGATACCTTTTATAAAGAGGATTATGTCTATAGATGAAGCAAAGGAAATTTTTTGTAAAACAGGAAGGATAGACAGGTTTCGTGCTATAGAATATCGAAAGAAGTCCTATGTTACTATTTACAATTGCGATGGTTATGAAGATTACTTTTATGGATATATGACACCAGATACAGGGTGTTTAGAAAAATTCGCACTTAAATTTTATGGACCGGGCTTGATAATGATGTTTCCAGACAAGTCAAATCCCGACATTATTCCAAAGTTTAAGGAACAGAAAAAGCTCTTTAGTATATTTAAAGAATATAAAAATTGGGGACGTATTCTTGGTGTTGCAAATGTAGGTTCCCTCAATGCTCTTGTTAAGGAAAGCAAAGTTAATGAGCTGATAAGAGTAGGGGAGGCTCTACATGAGAAAAAAATTGCACAAATAGCCGATATGATTGCTTTTAATAAAAACAAGAAAAGGGTAGTGCTTATTGCGGGTCCTTCATCTTCTGGTAAGACTACTTTTGCACATAGATTGGCTATACAATTGAAAGTTAACGGTTTAAGACCTGTTACTATTTCACTTGACGATTATTTTGTGGACAGGGAGCATACTCCTGTGGATGAAAATGGAGAGTTTGATTTTGAAGCTTTAGAAGCAATTGACATTCTTCTTTTCAATCAGCACTTGGCAGATTTAATTAGAGGTGAAGAGGTAGGTATACCAATATTTAACTTCCCAAACGGCTGCAGGGAGAATTTCTGTAGGAAATTGAAAATTGATGATGATCAGTTGCTTATAATAGAAGGTATTCACGGACTTAATGAAAAATTGACATCCTCAATTCCTAAGGAAAGTAAGTTTAAGGTTTATGTAAGTGCCATCACTTCAATGAGCATTGATGATCACAATAGAATTCCAACAACTGATTCGAGAATGCTGCGAAGAATTGTTAGGGATTTTCAGTTCAGAGGTTGCAGTGCAATTAATACAATTAAGAGATGGCCTTCTGTACGACGTGGAGAAGAAAAGAATATTTTTCCGTTCCAAGAAGAGGCGGACATTATGTTCAATTCTGCACTTCCTTTTGAATTAGGAGTTTTAAAGGTGCTTGCTGAGCCACTTTTAAGTGATGTTGACAGCTCGCAGATCGAATATTCTGAAGCAAGGAGATTGATAGAATTCTTGACGAATTTTGTTCCGATAGAATCAAAAGAAATTCCTGCAAATTCCATTATAAGAGAATTTGTTGGAGGTAGTTGTTTTTACGAATAAGGTGATTTTAAAAAAAATAACCGGTCAATTGCCATTTCGAAAAATATGATTTACATTTTTTGCGCAGCAAAATAATGTTCTTCTGTTTGGAAGCTTTTAAGCTTCTGTGAAGGGTTTTATGACCTGAATATTGTATAGGCTATTTTTTGAAAGGGCATAATGTGTTGGCTGTTTTAGGATCAAAAAAATGAAATGTAAAGGCAGGGGTTATATGAAAGTTTGTGAAATTGCCGGTATCCTTGAAGCGGAACTTTTGACTGGAGAAGAAAATCTTGATTTGGAAGTTCACTGTGCATGCGGTGCTGACCTTATGAGCGATGTTATGGCATATGTCAAGGAGAATGTTGTATTATTGACGGGACTTGTCAACCCACAGGTGGTAAGAACAGCGGAAATGATGGATATAAAGGTTATTGTTTTTGTCAGAGGTAAGAAGCCTGATGAAAAGGTAATTGAATTTGCAAAGGATAAAGGAATAACAATTTTTATTACTAAACATCCGATGTTTATCGCATGTGGTAAGCTATACAGTTCTGGTGTTACGGGAAGAGGTGTATGGGATTGAGCAACAGCATTATAAGGCAGAATTACATTATTCCTGCCGATGATTTCTCTTTAGCTGGAGAGGCTTCTAGTAGCGTAAAAAAAATGCTCAATCAGTTAGGTGTTCCTCCTCAGACTGTTAAAAAGGCTTCTATTGCTATGTATGAAGCTGAGATAAATGCTGTTATTCATGCAGGAGGGGGAACAGCAGAGGTTGAAATAGACAAGGAAAAGGTATTAATAATAATTAGTGATAAAGGTCCAGGGATCCCAGACGTTGAACTTGCAATGAAAGAAGGTTATTCTACCGCTCCCGATAGTGTCAGGGAGATGGGGTTTGGTGCCGGTATGGGTTTACCTAACATTAAGCGATATGCTGACAAACTTGATATAAAAACTGAGGTTGGTAAGGGAACAAGTGTTGAAATTACTGTGCTTTTGTAAAATGGTGATTTACAGTGTTTAGGAGAATAAGGTTTTGCCTTTTAGGCAGGTTATAGAGGTCTATTTTAGGGGGGATAGAATGAAGGAATATTTTCATTCGGTTACTTTAGATGAAGAAAAGTGCAAAGGTTGCACTAACTGTATCAAAAGATGTCCTACGGAGGCTATAAGAGTAAGAAAAGGAAAGGCTAGAATTATAGCCGAAAGATGCATAGATTGTGGGGAATGTATCAGAGTCTGTCCTTATCATGCCAAAAAAGCTATCACAGATCCGCTTGAAATTATTAATAATTTTAAATATAAAATTGCTATTCCTGCTCCTACAATATATGGACAGTTTAAAGCTGCAAGATCCACAAATCATTTGCTTACAGCTTTTAAGTTAATTGGTTTCGATCATGTCTATGAGGTTGCAAAGGCAGCTGAAATTGTAAGCAATGTAACTAGGGAATTGATGAAAAATAACAATTTTAACAAAACTTTAATTTCATCTGCTTGTCCTGCAGTTGTAAGGTTGATTCAAGTACGGTTTCCAAGCCTGATTGACAATATATTAAAGATTGACTCACCTATGGAGCTTGCTGCAAGGATTGTGAAAGATGAGTTGGTGAAAAATAAGAATATACCTATTGAAGATATTGGAGTGTTTTTTATTACACCTTGCGCAGCTAAAGTTACTAGCATTAAGGCGCCTTACGAGAGTGAAAAGTCTCATGTTGACGGTGCAATATCAATAAAGGATATATACTTAAGGCTGCTTAACGCTCTTGGTGAGGTGAAAGAGGAAGATGAAGAGGAATTAGTAAAAGCAGGGTTTGAAGGCATAAGATGGGCGAATTCCGGTGGGGAGAGTTTAGCACTAGGCACAGATAATTTTCTTGCTGTAGATGGAATTCACAATGTAATTTCTATCCTTGAGGAATTGGAAAATGACAAACTGAAGGATGTTGATTTTATTGAGGCTTTGGCATGTCAAGGAGGATGCCTAGGAGGACCTTTGACTGTAGAAAACTTATATGTAGCTAAAACAAGAATTAAAAAATTTATAGATATGGCAAAGAAAAACAGTGTTGAAGATGATTCAGGCAATACTTATGACTATGATTTGCTTTGGACTGGGAATGTCGAACACAAACCTATTATGAAACTAGATGAAGATTTTGAAGTTGCAATGAAAAAGTTGGAGACACTGCGATCAATAAGTGAAGATTTACCGGGGCTAGATTGTGGTGCTTGTGGTGCACCTAATTGCAGGGCGCTTGCAGAAGATATTGTAAGAGGTAATGCTAACGAGAACGATTGCGTATTTAAACTGAGAGAGAAAGTCAGAGATCTTACAGTTCAAATGATGGAGATTGAATCAATGATGCCACCTGTTTTGGATAAGGATGACCGTAATAAACATGGTAAAGATGATAAAAATGCTAAGGGTGATAGAAAAGATAAATATTAAGGGGAGATAAAGATGAAGATTAGTCAGCTTGCTGATTTAATACAGGCGAAGATTTTGACGGACAATAAAGAGGTGGATAATGAGGTGTCGGGAGCATACATTTGTGACTTGCTAAGTTGGGTTATGTCACATGCTAATAAGGGTGATGTTTGGATTACTGTTCATACTCACTTAAATATTGTGGCCGTTGCCCTATTGGTTGAAATTGCGTGTGTCTTAGTGCCTGAAGGAATACAAGTTGAAGAGGCTACAATTAAGAAGGCAAATGAAGAGGGAATTGTAATTATGAGTTCAAATAAGACAGCTTATCAAATTGCGGTAGAAATTAGTAAACTTATTTAAGCAGTATAAGCACAAAATGTGAAAGGTATTTTATAGTTATGAAAGCATTTTATGATCTTCATATACATTCGGTTCTGTCACCTTGTGCAGAAGACGAGATGACGCCGAATAACATAGTGAATATGGCATATATAAAAGGTCTTGATATAATTGCAGTTACTGATCACAATGCTGCTCTCAACTGTGAAGCGGTTTTTAATTGTGCAAAAGATCGTGGAATTGTTGTCGTACCGGGGATAGAGTTAGAAACTAGAGAAGAAGTTCATATGGTTTGTCTTTTTCCAGGTCTTGAAGAAGTGATGAAAATGCACGAAGAAGTTAGCAATGCTCTTCCTGGTATTGAAAATAGAGAGGATATCTTCGGTCAGCAACTCATAATGGACGAAGAAGATAATATTGTAAGAAACTATAAGCCAATGCTTATTACAGCAACTAGCATGAGTATTGATGATGTGTTTGAAAAGGTGGGAAAGCTTGGTGGAGTCGTTGTTCCCGCACATGTGGACAGAGATTCCTTTAGTATAATTTCAAATCTTGGAATTGTACCAGACTACTTGAATATAAAATATCTTGAAATTTCTAAAGATTGTGTAATCAAGGAGTTCCTAAAAAAAAATCCCTACCTTTCAACTTATAATTTTTTAAAGTCTTCTGATGCCCATAATCTTGGAAAAATTCTAGAAAAGGAAAGTAGTATTGAACTTAAAGAGATAAGCATAGAATGTCTCATAGAATTCCTCAAGAGATAGACAAAGTTTAGGCTGCTTTAGAAAGGGTAATCTATTGAGTGATAATTTCATAATTTCCATCAAATTATATCTTAGAATACTGTATACAATTTAAATATGCAATTTTAATTTGGACAAATTGCATGTTGGCCCGAAATGACTACATTTTGAACTTAAGGTTTGAAAAATTGGGAAATAATTATTTACGAATTTTATTGAATGTTATATTGAAATTTGCTATAATTATCGCGGATATTGTTAATTTGTTAACATAGACTGTTTAGAACATAATACAAAAAAGATAAGTGTTAGGGGGTTTTTGAACAAATGAGTGAAAACAATTGCTGCTGCTGTGGTGGGGCTGATCCGAGAGATCAAAAACTACAGGAAATTATTGAGAAGTACAAGGATACTAGAGGGGCATTAATTCCAGTATTACATGAAGCACAAGAGGTATATGGATATTTACCGATTGAGATTCAGAAGAAAATATCTGAGGAATTAAATATACCGTTATCAGAAATTTATGGAGTTGTTACTTTTTACACTCAGTTTTCCTTAAATCCTAAAGGAAAATACAAAATCTCAGTATGTATGGGTACTGCATGTTATGTTAAAGGCTCTGGTCAAATCTTAGACAAATTCAAAGAAAAACTTGGTTTGGAAGTAGGAGAATGTTCAGATGATGGTATGTTCTCATTAGATGCATGCAGATGTATAGGTGCATGTGGTTTGGCGCCTGTTATTACAGTTAATGATGATGTATACGGTAGACTTGTTCCTGATGATATTGAAGGAATACTTAAAAAGTATAAAGAATAATGAAAGATTTATCTTTACATTTAATGGATATAGTGCAGAACTCAATTTCTGCAAAAGCTAAAAAAATATGTATTTTCTTAATTGCTGACAATGAAGCAGATTTGTTGACAATGAAAATAACAGACAATGGTGAAGGTATTGAAGAACATTTGCTTAAGGATATAACCAGTCCCTTTACGACTAAAAGGAAGACAAGAAAAGTTGGGATGGGTATATCACTTCTTATGGCTTCGTCAAATATGGCGGGGGGTGACCTCAAAATCTATTCTAAAAGGTTTGAGGGTACTACATTGGAGGCATCTTTTAAAATATCTCACATTGATAGGTTACCTCTTGGTGATATAGCCGAAACAATGGTAACTTTAATCATGTCTAGTCCTGATATTGAATTTGACTTATCTGTCAGCAACAAAAAGGATTGTTTCAAATTTACAACCATAGAGGTAAAAGAGCAGCTTAAAGAAGTGCCGATAACACAGTTTGAAGTATTAAGTTGGATACGTGACTATATAAACAGTAAAATAAAGATTATTTTTGGAGGGGTGTTAAAT
>CAYXPB010000111.1:7901-15592 GCA_964466645.1 uncultured Acetivibrio sp.
CCTTAGCTGAATTAGAAGAAATCAGAAAGAAAACCCTTGATCAAATGAGTCTTAGGAAGAGTAATGACGGTATGAGGGTAATCGTAGGTATGGCTACTTGTGGTATAGCAGCTGGAGCAAGACCTGTTATGACTGCATTTGTGGAGGAATTAAACAAAAGAAACATGACAGATGTGACTGTTACTATGACTGGTTGTATAGGTGTTTGCAGACTTGAGCCTATTGTTGAAGTTATTGATAAGGACGGAAATAAGACAACTTATGTGAAAATGACACCTGAAAAGACAGCACGCGTTGTTGCAGAACACATAGTGAACGGAAGAGTTTGTGCTGATTATACAATTGGAGAAGCAGATAAATAGATTTGCTATTAATAATGATTACGCCTGCTTGTGGTATAAAAGGGGCAAAAACTTAGAGATTCAAAATCTCTTGAGTTCTTATTTAATGTATAAGGAGGGTTATAAATGCAATTATATAGATCGCATGTTCTGGTTTGCGGTGGTACAGGTTGTACTTCTTCAAATTCGGAGAAGATAATAGCCGAGTTTGATACTCAGCTAGCAAGTAACAATCTTCAAAATGAAGTAAAGATAGTTAAGACAGGGTGTTTCGGTCTTTGTGCACAGGGTCCTATAGTAGTTGTGTATCCTGAAGGCGCAATGTATACAATGGTTAAGGTTGAAGATGTTAAGGAAATAACAGAAGAGCACTTGCTAAAGGGTAGAATAGTTAAGAGATTACTTCTTTCTGACGGTCATGATGCTGAGGGTGCTGACGTAGTATCGAAGTCCTTAGAAAGTTCTGAGTTTTTCAAAAGACAAATGCGAATTGCCTTGAGAAACTGTGGCGTTATAAATCCTGAGCAGATAGATGAGTATATAGCATATGATGGATACAAAGCTCTTGGAAAAGTGTTAACTGAGTTAAAACCTGCAGATGTTATTGAAATAATTAAAAAATCAGGACTTCGTGGAAGAGGGGGCGGTGGATTCCCTACAGGATTAAAGTGGGATTTTGCTGCAAAACAGCCTGAAGGAAAGAAATATGTATGTTGTAATGCGGACGAGGGTGACCCAGGAGCATTCATGGACAGAAGTGTTCTTGAAGGAGATCCACACTCTCTAATTGAAGCGATGGCTATTGCAGCATATGCAATTGGATCAGACGAAGGTTATGTATATGTAAGAGCTGAGTATCCGATAGCTGTTAAGAGGCTTCAAATAGCTATAGAACAGGCAGAAGAATATGGACTTTTGGGTAAAAATATATTTGGTACAGATTTCAGTTTTGATTTGGAAATAAGACTTGGTGCTGGAGCTTTCGTATGTGGTGAGGAAACAGCACTTATGACTTCTATTGAAGGTCATAGAGGAGAGCCTAGGCCAAGACCTCCATTCCCAGCGGTTAAGGGATTGTGGGGAAAGCCTACCATTTTAAACAATGTTGAAACATATGCAAACATTCCAATGATTATTCTAAAAGGTGCTGAGTGGTTCTCAAGCATAGGAACTGAAAAGAGTAAAGGAACAAAAGTTTTTGCTGTTGGTGGAAAGATAAACAACACTGGTCTTGTTGAAATACCTATGGGTACAACTTTGAGAGAAGTTGTATATGACATTGGAGGAGGAATACCAAACGGCAAGAAATTTAAAGCTGCACAGACTGGTGGACCTTCGGGAGGATGTATTCCTGCAAGTCACTTAGATACACCAATTGATTATGATTCATTGATTCAGTTGGGATCTATGATGGGTTCTGGTGGACTTATAGTTATGGATGAAGATAACTGTATGGTTGATATAGCAAAGTTTTTTCTTGAATTTACAGTTGAAGAATCCTGTGGTAAATGTCCTCCATGCCGTATCGGAACAAAGAGAATGTTGGAAATCTTAGAGAGAATAACTGAAGGAAAAGGTGAAGTAGGTGACATTGAAAAGCTTGAGATTCTTGCTAAGAACATTAAGGCTTCAGCTCTTTGTGGATTAGGACAGACTGCACCAAATCCTGTTTTAAGTACTTTGAAATATTTTAAAGATGAGTATATGGCTCACGTTGTTGATAAGAAGTGTCCTTCGGGAGTTTGTAAGTCAATGATGAAGTACGTTATAAATGCTGATGCTTGTAAAAGCTGTGGTATTTGTGCAAAGCAATGTCCAGTTAGTGCTATCAGTGGAGAGAAGAAAGTACCATATGTTATTGATCAAGATAAATGTATTAAGTGTGGCGTATGTATGGAAAAATGTCCGTTCAAAGCCATATATAAAAATGTCTAAAGAAAGGAGTGCATAGGATAATGGAAATGGTTAATATAACTATAGATTCCCGTAAGATTCAAGTTCCAAAGAACTATACAATACTTGAGGCAGCTAAATCTGCTAACATAGACATACCAACTCTTTGCTACTTGAAAGATATAAATGAGATTGGTGCCTGTCGTATGTGTGTTGTTGAAATCAAAGGTGCGAGAAGTCTTCAGGCTGCATGTGTGTACCCGGTTTCGGAAGGACTTGAAATATTTACTCAATCTCCTGCGGTTAGGGAGGCAAGAAAGGTTACACTTGAGCTTATATTGTCAAATCATGACAAGAAGTGCCTTACTTGTGTAAGAAGCAAAAACTGTGAGCTTCAGACATTATCTGAAGAATTAAATATTAAAGATATAAGGTTTGAAGGTGAGACTACTAAGTTGCCATTAGATGATTTCTCCCCTTCAATAGTAAGAGATCCTAATAAGTGTATACTATGTAGAAGATGCGTAAGCATGTGTAAAAATGTCCAGACCGTATCAGTAATTGATACAAACGAAAGAGGCTTTAAGACAATAGTATCCTCAGCCTTTAATAAATCCTTGAATGAAGTTCCTTGTACAATGTGTGGACAGTGTATAAATGTATGCCCTGTAGGAGCTTTAAAAGAAAAGGATGATACAGATAAAGTGTGGGATGCGCTTGCAAATCCTGATCTTCACGTTGTTGTTCAGACTGCTCCAGCGGTAAGGGTTGCCTTAGGTGAAGAGTTTGGTATGCCAATAGGTTCAAGGGTTACAAGCAATATGATTGCTTCTTTGAGACGTTTGGGCTTTAATAAAGTTTTTGATACTGATACAGCAGCAGACCTTACAATTATGGAAGAGGGAACAGAGGTAATAAACAGAATAAAGAACGGTGGTAAACTTCCTGTTATCACTTCCTGTAGCCCAGGCTGGATTAAATTCTGTGAGCACTATTATCCAGAGTTTTTAGAGAATTTGTCATCATGTAAGTCACCACATGAAATGTTTGGTGCAGTATTGAAATCTTACTATGCTGAAAAAGAGGGTATTGATCCTTCAAAGGTTTATGTTGTATCAATCATGCCTTGTACAGCTAAGAAATTTGAAGCTGCAAGACCTGAGATGGCTGCATCAGGTTATCCGGATGTTGATGTAGTTCTTACTACAAGAGAACTTGCTAGAATGATTAAAGAAGCAGGTATTGATTTTAAAGATCTTCCGGAAAGACAGTTTGATGATCCTATGGGCGAAGCGACAGGAGCAGGTGTTATTTTTGGTGCGACCGGTGGTGTTATGGAAGCAGCAATAAGAACTGTTGCCGAGGTTTTGAGCGGACAATCTATTGAGAATGTTGAATATGAGCAGGTTAGAGGTGTTGAAGGTATCAAAGAAGCTTCTGTAAAAGTTGGGGATTTGACACTTAAAGCTGCTGTTGCTCATGGACTTGGCAATGCTAGAAAGCTTCTTGACAGAATAAAAGCTGGAGAAGCAGAGTATCACTTCGTTGAAATAATGGCTTGTCCAGGTGGTTGTGTTAACGGAGGAGGTCAACCTATACAACCTTCAAAGGTAAGAAGTTGGACTGACTTAAGAACCGAAAGAGCAAAGGCGATTTATGAAGAGGATAGGGAACTTCCAATAAGAAAGTCCCATGAAAATCCAAAGATTAAGGCACTCTATGAGGAATATCTCGGAGAACCCGGAGGGCATAAATCACACAAACTCTTGCATACCCACTATACAAAGAGAGAGAATTATCCTGTGGAATAGTGTAATTTTGTTAAATTTAATGTATAATAATAAGGTCAGGGTTAATAACCTGACCTTATTTTAGTTACTCTTTAAATTTTGTTTTATTATTGTTATAGATTCTCTTTATACATAGTGGAGGTTTATTCATGTGTGAGATAGAAGTAGTAGGTGCTGCAATTGTTAATGGAAATAAAGTGTTAGCAGCCCAACGTTCTGAAATAATGAAGTCTCCCTTGAAATGGGAATTTGCAGGTGGGAAGGTTCACAAAAATGAGACTCATGAAGTAGCACTAAAAAGGGAGCTAAGAGAAGAATTAGATATTGATGTTGGCATTGGGGATTTTATTGCAATGGGATCTTCAATGGTAGAAGATAAGAAAATAAATTTATACGTGTATAGTGCTCAAATCCTAGATGGGGTGCCTAAAAGAAGTGAACATGCAAAAATTATGTGGGTTGATATAGAGAAAATAATGGAATTAGATTGGACTGAAGCAGATTTACCAGCATGTGAGAAATTACTTGCTCTCTTTAAATTAGATTGAGTTTTAATTAGGTCACTTAGATTAGAACATTTCTAGAATATTTTACCTGTGAAACAGGCTTTAAACAAATAAAGGTTTATCGACTTCACAGTGTCATAAAATCAAAGAAAATAGGAGATCAAGGATGGATATACACAAACTGATCGAAACCAAAACAAGTATAAGAGCATATAAGACCGATTCCGTTCCGTTGGATACTGTAGAAAGAATACTTAAGACTGCATCTATGGCACCTTCATGGGCAAATAGGCAATGCTGGAGGTTTGTTGTTGTGGATACTTATGTTGGTAAAAACATTATAGGACAGTCATCGGGACAGCCACAAATAATAAAGGCATGTAAGGATGCACCCTATGTTATAGTTCTTTGTGCATATATCAGAGAATCAGGCGTAAAGAATGGTCTTGAGTACTTTATGTTTGACAGCGGACTAGCTATGAGTAATCTAGTTTTAGCTGCTGAAGCTGAAGGACTTTCTACATGTATTGTAGGATGGTTTAATGAAGGTGCTATAAGAGGTCTTTTGAATATTCCTCAGGAAGCGGTAGTAGTTGCTTTCACTCCATTAGGATATGCAGATGAAAGCAGAAGACTTCGTAAAAGGAAGAAACGGGAAGAAATTATATTTTATAATTCCTGGGGGAATACTTAAATTCAGTCCTTTGAAATAAAGTATAAGGGCAAATAAATAGCCCTATGTGAAGCTAGTGAAAAACAGAATTGATACAAAATTACGGTAAATGAGGTATGAAAATGGCAAAACAGCAGTGGAAGCCAACAACTGCACTGAATCCGGTTCCGGCAGTTATGGTAACTTGTGCAGACAATGAAGGTAAACCTAACATAATTACAATAGCATGGGCTGGTACAATCAATTCGAAACCACCTATGATTTCCATATCAATAAGAAAAGAAAGATATTCTTATAATCTCATAAAAGAAAAGGGCCAGTTTGCAATTAATCTTACGACAAGGGAATTAGCTTTCGCGGCTGACTTTTGCGGTGTTAAGTCGGGAAAAGATTTAGATAAGTTTGAAGCGCTAAAGCTTACGCCGGAAAAAGCATCGGAGGTCGATGTGCCTTTGATAAAGGAGAGCCCTGTCAATATTGAATGTGTAGTAAAGGATATTATTGAACTAGGCTCCCATGACTTGTTTATAGCTGAGGTGGTTGCGGTTAATATTGATGAAAAGCTCATAGATGACAGTGGTAAACTCTGCATGGATAGAGCAGATCTAATTTGCTATTCCCATGGGGAGTATTGGACTTTAGATAAGTCATTGGGCTACTTTGGATATTCTGTTACAAAAAAGACTAAATTAAAAAGGAATATAAAAAAACGTTAATATAAAGAATCCGATAAATATGCTTCATTTAAAGCATATGAAAATATATAGCTTAGGTGTTTTGAAAAAATTCATTAGTCAAAATTTATAGTTAAGACCCAATCATGAAAGCTTAAAAGCTTTCAAACAGAGGAACATTATTTTGCAGTGCCAAAAATGTAAATCAGCTTTTTTGAAACATCACTTGACCCAGTTGATTTTTTGAATCACCATAATAAATAAAAATAGCATATATTCCAATATGTATAACTGATAATACATTTATGGAATTTATGCTATTTTTATAAGTTTGTCGTAATTATATTTACCCATATTAACACTAGCAGTAACAAAAAATTACTTAATTTGATAAAAGAACTGTGCAGTATGGGGTTGATTATACTGCACAGAACTATTAGATTTAGGGGGTTAATCTAATTGGTTATTTTAAATTACAATAATATACCATTATTTTGTATAACATTTTTATACCAATAACCGCTTTGCTTGATAGTACGCTTTAAAGTATTAAAATCGACATGGATTATTCCGAATCTTTTTGAGTAACCGTAAGACCATTCAAAATTATCCATCAATGACCACAAATAATAGCCCTTGAGATTTACACCTTCTTCTATAGCTTTATGACAATTCAGCAAATGCTCATGAAGGTAATTGATCCTTCTATCATCATTTATGTTTCCTTCGGTATCAATTATATCATTAAAAGCAGCACCATTTTCTGATATGATAAGATCAAGCTTTCCATAGTCACTGTCAAGGCGTTTTAGTAAATCATATAACCCTTGAGGATAAACTATCCAATCCATTTCTGTTTTTTCAAAACTGTTTAGTTGATCATTTATTGTTACAAAGAACTCCTTCTCATCGTGTTTAACAAATTCTGGATAATAATAATTAATACCTAAGAAATCGATAGGCTGTTTTATTGTTTTTAAGTCGTCTACATTATAGCTAAAGGATATACCCCTTTTATGATAATATTCTAAGATATCTTCAGGATAACTGCCCTTAAGCAAAGGATCTAAAAACCATCTGTTCAAAACTCCGTCGGAGGTATAGGCAGCAATTTTATCTTCTTCCTTTTGGGAAGAAGGATACTTAGTAGTCAAATTCAAAGCTAATCCGATTTTAGCACTTAAATTCATATCCCTAAATATTGAAACAGCTTTGCCATGTGATAACAATAAGTTGTGTGCCGCAGAAAGCGTTAGTGCCGGGTCGGTAGCACCCGGTGCGTGAATACCAAACATATATCCTAGAAAGGCCACAACATAAGGCTCATTGTGAGTAAACCACATAGGGACAAGGTCGCCTAAACTATTAAAAACGGAAGCTGAATATTCTTCAAAGTGCTTTATAGTCTCGTAATTCGTCCAACCACCGTTATCCTGAAGTCTTTGGGGTAAATCCCAATGAAAAAGAGTAACAGCCGGTTGAATACCATTTTCCAAAAGAAGGTGAGTAAGTCTTTTGTAAAAGTCCATTCCTTTTTGATTAAGTTTTCCGGAACCGTTAGGAAATAATCTTGGCCATGATATAGAAAATCTATAGGACTTAAGACCAATTTCTTTCATTAATTTTATATCACTCTCATAACGATGGTAGTGATCGCAGGCAATATCGCCTGTGTCGTTGTTTTGGATTTTACCGGGAGTGTGACTGAAACGATCCCAGATGGATTCACCTTTTCCGTCTTTATCAAAGGCGCCTTCAATTTGATAGGATGCTGTTGCAGAACCCCATATAAAATCTTCTGGAAAAGCTATTTT